>JASHSR010000087.1 GCA_030038645.1 Gammaproteobacteria bacterium | reverse complement strand
AACCTGTTCCGAGTGAACCAGAATATTCGCCCAGCCGCGTGAAGCGGCTGCCCGCCAGGGCCCGGGCTCGGCGACGGCGGGCACCCGCAGGTCGTGGGCTTCGTTTAGAATGGTGTCGGACCTTGCCACCCTCGCTCCGGGCTCACCGGAGAGGTACCGAAGCGGTCATAACGGCGCCGACTCGAAATCGGATGGTCGGGTAAAACCGGCACGTGGGTTCGAATCCCACCCTCTCCGCCATCCCCAAAACGAAAACGGCCCGAGAGGGCCGTCTTCATTTGACCGTCGGCGGAAGGTGAATCCTAGAGCCTAGCCGTTTGGGCGGTCCGGGCCCCGACGTAGCCGAACACGATCCCCAGTGTTCCCCACAGGACAATCTGAATCCCGAACGAGGCCACCCGGAAGTTCCATAACGTGACAGCCGGGAAAGCTCTCGGAACCTCGTTGATGCCGGGCAACCCGACGTAGGCGGCGGCGATCACCACGAGGTACGCCCCCAGCGCGAGGAGCGATCCATTCCAAGCGCCGTAGCGGGGCACGAGCGACCTACGCAGGCGGAGTGCCCCGAGGGTCGCCGCGATCGAGATCGCCATCATCAGGAAGTACAGTCCCGTGCGGTACTTGATGGTTGCGGGCTCTCCCACGGAGGGAGGGTTGGCCGGGTACTTGAGCATCGGCACGACATAGACGGACATCAGTCCGAAGAAGGCGATCAAGATCGAGGTCGGCCCCGGCCCGAGCTTGCCCATGCGTCCGTTGGCAAAGGCGAACAGCACGGCAAACAGGCAGCCGAGGCCGGCGCCGGCGACGACCATGCCGGTCAGCAGGCCGATGCCGCTTTGCACGGTACGGCTGAAGATGACCGGGTCCTCGGCCGGGCGCGGCTTGCCCGCGGCGACCGCCGCAGCCGCCTTGGCCGCATCCTGAGCCGACTCGAAGTTGATCGCGACGTTGACGGCAGGCTCGCCGAACGTTCTGGCCCATCCGAATGCGAGCAGGCCGGCCAGGATCCCGACGATGAAGCCACGAAAGACCAGTTGTCCTACCATGACGCTTCTCCCGCGCTCATGCCTGCCGCGCGCGCCGACGTGCTCAGTGGCAGGGGAATCCCAGCAGGTGGCGGGCGTCGTGGACGAACTCGTGGATACCCATGCCGCTGAAGATCGAGGTGGCGCCCTGCTCGGCTCCCACGAAGTAGTAGCAAAGGCCCATGATCACCACGCCGAAGATGGCCCACGGCATGATCTTCGAGATTGGAATCGCGACCCTGAGCGGCAGGTCGAGCGGCGCGGCCGTGGCGTCGGCGCGGGTATCCTCTGTGGCCATGGCATTCTCCTCGCAGTGCGGGTCTATCGAAGATTATACGTCCGAGGCAGGCCTTCCCCTCATCCTCCCTTTGAAACAACTCCTTGTCTGTCCAAGAGCTTATAGAATAGTGTGCCCGGGTCTCCGCGGGGGGTCGGCTGGGCCTCGCCGGTCACGAACGTCGAATTATGACGCCTCGCATCACGCTCATTTGCCACGCCACCACCCGCGCGCTGCGGGCCGCGACCTTCGGTGGCGACGACGCGCTGGATGAGTCGGGACGCGACAAGGCACACCGTCTGGCGGGCAGTCTCGGTCCAGTGGATCACTGCTGGTGCAGCCCGGCGCTGCGTGCCCGCGAGACCGCCGCGGCGCTCGGTTTGAGCGCCGTGGTCGATGAGCGGCTGCGCGACTGCGATTTCGGCCGCTGGACGGGCTTGCGATTCCAGCAGGTGCTGCTCAGAGAGCCGCGCAAGCTCGTCTCCTGGATTCGCAAGCCGGAGTCCGCGCCCCACGGTGGGGAGTCGATTCCGAGTGTCCTCGAGCGCGCGGCGGCCTGGATGACCGAGCGGGGACGCGACGCGGGGCACACGGTCGCAGTCACGCACTCCGCGGTCATCCGCGCCGCCATCGTTCACGTCATCCAGGCTCAGCTGCCCTCGTTCTGGCGCATCGACGTTCTGCCGCTCTCGCGGACGGAGCTGCGCACCAACGGGCGCCGCTGGGTGCTGCGCTCGCTCGGGCCGATCGTCCCCGCCGGGCAGTCCGACTGAAAGCCGGCCATGGCGATCAGCTCCACCGAGAAGCGCTTCTATGTCTTTGCGGCCTGCGTGGTCGGCGCGCTGGTCGCCATCGCGCTGGTGAATCTCTATCAGGCCCGTGAGGTCGCTCCGCGTATCGAGAGCCTCACCTACTCCCAGTTTCTGGACGACCTGCAGCTCGGTCGGGTCCGCAGCGTGACCCTCTCCGGCCATGAGATTCACGGCTTTCTCACCGGCGATGCGGCTTTCCGTACCTACGCGGCCGACGATCCCGACCTCATCAAGGCGCTGCGGGAGCGGGGCGTGTCGATCACGGCCGTGGCGCCGCCGCAGGCGGGGCCCTCCATGGGCGGCGTGCTGCAGAGCGTGCTGCCTCTGATCGTGCTCGCCGCCTTCGTCCTGTTCTTCTTCACTCGCATGCCGGGCGCGGGCTCTCGAATGGCGGGACTCGGCAAGTCCAAGGCCCGCCCGCTGACACAGGTGCACGGGCGGGTCACGTTCGCGGACGTAGCCGGCGTCGATGAGGCGCGCGAGGCGCTGACGGAGATCGTCGATTTCCTGCGCGATCCGCGCCAGGCCCAGCGCTTGGGCGGCCGCATCCCGCGCGGCGTGCTCCTGATCGGCCCTCCCGGCACGGGCAAGACGCTGCTCGCGCGCGCGGTCGCAGGCGAGGCCGACGTTCCGTTCTTCAGCATCTCGGGCTCGAATTTCGTCGAGATGTTCGTCGGTGTCGGCGCCGCGCGCGTGCGGGACCTGTTCGAGCAGGCGAAGAAGCATGCCCCGTGCATCATCTTCATGGACGAGATCGACGCGGTGGGCCGGCGGCGGGGCGCCGGCCTCGGCGGGGGCAACGACGAGCGCGAGCAGACCCTCAATCAACTGCTGGTCGAGATGGATGGCTTCGAGACCAGCGCCGGGGTGATCCTGATCGCGGCGACCAACCGGCCGGACATCCTCGATCCCGCGCTGCTGCGCCCCGGGCGCTTCGACCGCGAGATCACGGTCTCCAATCCGGATGTCCTCGGGCGCGAGCAGATCTTGCAGGTCCACACGCGCCAGGTTCCGCTCGAGGCGGACGTCGATCTCGCGGCCATCGCGCGCGGCACGCCCGGCTTCTCCGGGGCGGAGCTGATGAACCTCGTCAATGAGGCGGCGCTGCTCGCCGCGCGGCGTGGCCGAAGCGCAGTCGGGTGGCTCGACTTCGAGGACGCGAAGGATACCGTCATGATGGGCGCCGAGCGGCGCACCCACGTGATGAGCGAGGAGGAGAGGCGGCTCACTGCGTATCGCGAGGGCGGCCGCGCCATCGTCGCCCTCAACCTGCCCGCGGCCGATCCCTTGCACAAGGTCACGATCGTTACGCGGGGACGTACGACCGGGATGGTCACGCAGCTGCCGGAGGCCGACCAGTCGGCGCTCACCCTCGAGCAGATGACCGCGCGCCTGGCGATCCTGCTCGGCGGCCGGGCGGCGGAGGAGCTGGTCTTCGGTCGCAGCAAAGTCACCTCGGGGACGGCCGGCGACATCGAGGAGGCGACCCAGTTCGCCCGGCTGATGGTGACGCGCTACGGCCTGTCCGAGGAGCTGGGTCCGGTCGCGTACGGCGAGAATCGGGACGAGGTCTTCCTCGGACATTCGGTCGCCCGCCAGGAGACCGTCGCGGAGCAGACCGCGCAGGTCATCGCCACGGAGGTTCGCAAGCTGATCGATTCGGCGCTGCGGTGCGCGAGAGACATCCTGAGCGCGCGCCGCGAGGAGCTCGACGCCCTGGCCGAGGCGCTGCTGCGCCACGAGACTCTGAGCGGCCGGCAGATCGCCGACCTGCTGGCCTCCAGAGCGCCGGAGCGAAGGACGGCGTCGGTACCCTCCGGCCACGGATGAGGGGAGCCCCGGGGGTCGCGCACCCCATCGCCACATGCTGCGTCGCAGCATCCCATGGTGTCGAGGGCTGCATTGACAAACCGGCGGGCCAGCCGTTATCTCAACTCCATGAAGGCGACGTTGCGCTATGCCTGTGCCCTCGCGGCCTCGGCGGGGGTGATGTGGCTGGCGGGCTGCTCGCAGGGACACGTCCGATCGACCTGGAGCCCCGCGGCCGCAGCGGCCTACCTCGACCACAGAGAAGGCTGGTGGAGCGAGTGGCGGGGCTCCGCCCGGGATCACGGCACGTTCTGCGTCTCGTGCCACACCTCCCTGCCTTATGCCCTCGCAAGAAGCCGCCTGGATGCGCTGCTCCCTGGGGACGCTCCCAGCCAGGAGGAGACCGCGCTGACGAATGACGTCCTCAAGCGCGTGCGGCTGTGGAGTGAGACGAAGCCATACTACACGGACCAGCATTCGGGCCCGAACAAGTCCGCGCAGTCCCGCGGCACCGAGGCGGTCCTCAATGCGCTCATCCTCGCGAGCGACGATGCCCGCACCGGGCACCTGAGCGCCGACACCCGCGACGCGTTCGCCGACATGTGGGCTCTGCAGGAGACGACTGGCGATGCGGCGGGCGCCTGGGCCTGGCTCAACTTCGGCCTGCAGCCCTGGGAAGTGCAGGACGCGCAGTACTACGGCGCCGCAATGGCCGCCCTCGCCGTGGGGATTGCGCCGGAAAATTATCGCTCAACCCCGCAGATCCAGACGTCCTTGCAGCGGCTTCGCGAGTACCTCGACCGCCACTACTCGACGCAGCCCTTGCACCAGCGGCTCGCGCTGCTCTGGGCCGGGACGGCGCTGCCCGGCCTCGTCGATCCCGGGCGCCGGCAGTCGATCATCGATGAGGCGCTGCACGCTCAGAACTGGGACGGTGGGTGGAGCCTCTATGCGCTCACGCCGAGCTACCGGCGGGGCCGGAGGATCCTGCGCTGGTGGAGCGACGGGTATGCGACCGCGTTCGTCACGCTCGTTCTGCAGAGGGCGGGTGTGACCGCGGCAAACCCGCAGCTGCAGCGCGGATTGGCGTGGCTCCTCGACCACCAGCGCTTGCCGCAAGGCCGGTGGGTCACCGCTTCGATCAACGAGTGGCAGAGCTCCGCCAATCCGAAGAGCGGTTTCATGAGCGATGCGGCGACGGCCTACGCCGTCCTCTCGCTGACGGAATCCGCCTCCCTCGCGCCGCGGAAGACTGCGCTTCAGGCGCGGCGGTAGCTCTTCGGCTGAGGGCCCCGAGACCGACGGCGCGCGCGGCCATCGCTGTTGGCGCTGGGGCGCAGGCTGACGCGCGGCGGATAGCCCCCGGGGCTCAGGGCGTGGGCTCGCGCGGGGCGAGTAGCGCCTTTTTGTAGGCGCTGGCGAAGGCCTCGACGAAGGTGTGCGGGAGCTGGCCGGCCGGCATCTCGGTGAGATTGCGGTAGAACTCGGCAAAGAGCGACCAGTTCCTCGATTCGGTGCCGCCCGAGGTCTTGCCGCGCCGCGCAGCCCGCTGGAAGCGGGCTTCGAGCTCGGCCGGGTCGAACCGATCGAGGAACTCGACGAACGCGGCCCGGAATGCCTCCGACGTGGCGCGCTCATGAGCT
>JASHSR010000007.1 GCA_030038645.1 Gammaproteobacteria bacterium | reverse complement strand
CCAAGTTCGACGCGACACGGGCCGCCCTGCACCGTGCCCGACGCCGTCCGGCGCGCGAGGGGATTACTGCGGCGCCGGCGGAAGCCGCCGGCCGCGAATCAAATCTGCCCCCTTCTCGGCGACCATGATGGTCGGGGCATTGGTATTGCCACCTGGGACGTTCGGCATCACGGAGGCATCGACGACTCTGAGGCCGGCGAGGCCTCGCACCTTCAGCTCGGCATCGACCACCCCGCGATCGTCGACACCCATGCGGCACGTGCCCACGGGGTGCTGCGTGATCTCGCCGGTGCGGCGGATGTACTCCTCGAGCTGCGCGTCGGAGACACATTCGGGGCCCGGCGCGATCTCGCGCACGACGAGGCTCTTGAGCGGCTCCTGCGAGTAGATCTCGCGGGCGGCGCGAATGCCGCGGATCATCCGCTCGACGTCGCTTTTCTCGACGAATAGATTGAAGAGGATGCGCGGTGGATCGGCCGGATTCGCCGAGCGCAGCGTGACCTCGCCGCGGCTGTCCTCGCGGATCATGGATACGGCCACCGCAAGGGCATGGGCGGGCGGCCTGAAGCTCGGGTACCAGATGTGCGCGCCGGGGGTCGCCGCCGCGCCTCCAGCGGGGCAGGTGAGCTGCATGTCGGGGCGGTCGAGGCCCGGCGCGGTGCGCAGGAAGACATTCCCGGCGCACGCGTTGGTCGCGAAGGGCCCCGTGCCGAGGAGCGCCCAGCGAATCACCGAGACGACGGCGCGGTCCGCGCGCAGCTGCGACAGAAATGTGCGCGGCCGGGCGGCGTTGAGCGTGAACGAGAGAGGGTGCTCGATCAGGTTCTTTCCGACGCCCGGCAGGTCGAGCACCGGCTCGATGCCGTGCGCCCGCAGCTGCGCCGCCGGTCCGATGCCCGAGAGCAGCAGCATCTGGGGCGAGCCGTAGACGCCGCCGGACAGCACGACTTCCCGCTCGGCGCGGACCCGCCGCACTTGGCCGGCATGAAGGTATTCGATGCCGACGGCGCGTCCGCCCTCGACGAGCTCGACGAGCACGCGGTGAACGAGCGCATGCGTCCGCACCGTGAGGTTGGGCCGCCGCATCGCCGGATACAGGAACGCGCGCGCGGCGCTCGCGCGGCGCCCGCGGCGAGTCGCCGTCATCTCCATCCGCATGAAGCCCTCGGAGCGCTCGCCGTGATAATCCGGCGTTACGGGGTAGCCCGCCGCGGCCGTGGCCTGCCCGACCACGTCGGTGAGGACGTACGACGCTCGAGGCACGGTCACCTCGAGCTCGCCCGACCCGCCGTGAAACGGGCCTTCGCCGAGCCAGCTGCGCTCCGACCGCTTGAAGTAGGGTAGCACGTCCGCGTAGCCCCACCCCTCGAGCCCCAGGGCGCGCCAGTCGTCGTAGTCCAGCCGGTGCCCGCGCGCGTACACGAGGCCGTTGATGCTGGAGGAGCCTCCGAGCGCCTTGCCGCGCAGCACCGGGATGCTCCGGCCGTTGAGCCCCGGCTCCGGCTCGCTCATGAAGCCCCAGTTGAGCTTCGGGGACGAGGCGTACTTCGGGAACGCGACCGGCATGTCGACGAACAGCCCTCGCGGCGGGCCCCCGGCCTCGAGGACGAGCACCGTCGCGTCGCGCTGCTCCGTGAGCCGGCTCGCGAGCACGCAGCCCGCCGACCCGGCGCCGGCGATCACATAATCGAACGAGCCCTCATACGCGCTGCCCGCACCGCTCAATGGCGTACCCCCCATGAAGGATCGCGCCGCCCGGGCTGGCCGAGTCCGGCGCGATCCGCGCGACCCCCACGACCTCCGCAGCGGAACGGGGCTCTACCGCTGGTCCGCGACCTCGTCGATCTGGATGGTCGGCATCACGTCCGTGAAATTCGGAACGTCCGCGACGAGCTCCTCGGTGTGCCGGCCCTGCGCCTCGTCGAACGCCTTCTGGTCGCCGATCCAGAAATTGACGGTCGCGACGTACGGCGGCTTGCCGCCATCCGGCCCGCTCAAGCCCTTGCGCAGCTCGTACCTTGCGATGCCCTTGCCGTAGAGCCTCATGATGAGCGTCGCATGCTTCCTCTTGTAGTAGTCGAAGTCGAAGCGCACGCCTTCCTTGTTCGGATACAGCACGGTGATGCAACGCATGGGTCGGGTGCTCCGCGTTCGGTGGATGACGGCGTCGATTATCGGCAGGTCCGCGCCGCGCGACAACTCACTCGTGCGTCGCGGGCACCGGCGCCTGAGCCGGAGGCCGCCCGCCGCGCGCGCGTTGCGGCCCGTCGATGGGATCGCCCATGAGCCGGCGCACGGCGACATAGAACACCGGCACGAAGAGCACGCCGAGCAGCGCGGCCGTGAGCATCCCGCCCGCGACGCCGGTGCCGATGGCGTGGCGCGCGTTGGCGCCGGCGCCGATCGAGACGACGAGCGGCATGACGCCGAGGATGAACGCGAAGGACGTCATCAGGATCGGACGGAATCGCAGCCGCGCAGCCTCGACGACCGCCTCGTGCAGCGTCCGGCCGCTCGAATGCAGCGTCACGGCGTACTCGACGATGAGGATCGCGTTCTTCGCCGCGAGCCCGATGATCGTGATGAGGCCCACCTTGAAGAACACGTCGTTCGGCAGCCCGCGCAGGTGCGCGGCGAGGATGGCGCCGAGCACGCCGATCGGGACGACCAGCATCACGGCGAGCGGCACGGACCAGCTCTCATAGAGCGCGGCGAGGGCGAGATACACGACGAGGATCGAGAGGCCGAAGAGCACGGGCGCCTGCTCGCCGGAGACGATCTCCTGCAGCGACTGGCCCGCCCAGTCGAAGCCGATGCCACGCGGCAGGCTCCCGCGCACGATGCGCTCCATCTCCTGCATCGCCTGCCCCGAGCTGTACCCGGGCGCATTGGAGCCCGTGATCTCCACCGCCGAGTAGCCGTCGTAGCGCGCAAGGCTCGTCGGCGCGACCTCCCAGTGCGGGTGGACCACGCTCGAGAGCGGGATCATGTTCGGGATCGTCGGCGTCCCGGCAGTCCCGGAGGAGGTGAAGGTATCGGCGGACGTTGCGGCCGTGCCTGGGTCGGCGGCAGTGCTCGCCGGAAGCGTGCTCGGAATGTAGAAGTGGCTGAGCGCCTCCGGGGTCATGCGATAGGGCGCAGCCGCCTGCAGCAGGACCCGCATGACGCGGCCCTGATAGAAGAAATCGTTCGCGTACACCGGGGCGAGCATGAGCTGCAGGGCCGTGTAGATGTCGCTCGCGGAAAGCCCCATCGCCTCCGCCTGCACGCGGTCCACATCGAGGCGCAGCTGCGGGGCGTCGGCGAGGTTGTTGAGCTGGATGTTCGTGAGCACCGGGGACGCCCGCGCCAGCTGCAGGAGCGTGTTCTGCGCCTGCACGAGGGTCGCGTGCCCGAGGCCCGCGCGGTCCTCGAGGAAGAAGTCGAAGCCGCCGAAGTTGCCGAGCGAGCGGATGGTTGGAAGATTGACGGCGAAGACGGTGGCGTCGTGTATCTGCCGGCCGAGGTTCGAGTTGGCCCAGCGGACGAACTCGTCGGCCTTCATCTTGCGCTCGCCCCAGGGCTTCAGGCGCACGAATGCGACGCCCACGTTCTCTCCCTGGCCGATGAAGCTCCATCCGCTCACGCGCATCACGAGGTCGACGGCGGGGCTCTGGCGCAGCACATCAGCCACCTGGCGCAGCACGTCCGTGGTCCGGCTCAACGTGGAGCCCGGCGCGGTCTGCGCGATCACATAGATGTAGCCCTGATCCTCCTCGGGCAGGAAGCCGCCCGGCAGCCGGATGAAGAGGTATACGCCGAGCGCGACGAGGACGGCGAAGGCGGCCATCCAGCGCGGCGTGTGGCGGACCGACTGCCGCACTCGCCTCACGTACGCGCCGAGCGAGCTCTCGTAGGCGCGGTTGAACGCGCGAAAGACGACGTTCGGCTTCAGGTGTGCGGGGCGCAGGAGCGTCGCGCACAGGGCGGGCGTGAACGAGAGCGCGAGGAACGCCGAGAACAGCATCGAGATGGAGATCGTGAGCGCGAACTCGCGATAGATCGCCCCGACGCTGCCGGTCTGCAGCGCGCTCGGAATGAACACGGCGGCGAGCACGAGCGTGATCGCGATGATCGCGCCCGTGATCTGATCCATCGCCTTGCGCGTCGCCTCGCGGGGCTCGAGACCCTCCTCGCGCATGATGCGCTCGGCCGCCTCGATCACGACGATCGCATCGTCCACGACGATGCCGATCGCGAGCGCGACGCCGAACAGGCTGAGCATGTTGATGGAGAAGCCGACCACGTACATGCCGATGAACGCCCCCATGAGGGCGACCGGAATCACGAGCGCCGGGATGAGCGTCGCGCGGAAGCTCTGCAGGAAGATCAGCATGGTGACGAAGACGAGGACCACCGCTCCGGCGAGCGTGAGGACGACCTCGCGGATGGAGATGGTGATGAACTGCGCGGTATCGAGCGGGATGAACCACGAGACGCCCGGTGGAAAGGAGGGCGCAAGCTGGGCCATGCGCGCCTTCACTTCCCGCTCGACCTGGAGCGCATTGGCGCCGGGGAGCGCGTTGATGCTGAACCCAGCGATGGAGCTGTCGCCGATGCGTAGATCGTGCCCGAACTGGTAGGGCGCGAGCTGCACGCTCGCCACGTCCCTCACGCGCACGGTCGTGCCGTTCGAGTCCGCTCGGACGATGATGTTCTCGAACTGCTCGGGCGAGGTGAAGCGGCCGAGCGTGCTCACGGTGAGCGAGAGCTGCTGCCCGGGCACGGCCGGCATGGCGCCGATCGAGCCGGCGGCGACCTGCAGGTTCTGATTCTGGACCGCCGCGAGCACCTGGGTCGGCGAGAGCCCATAGGCGTGCAGCTTGTCGGGATTGAGCCAGATGCGCATCGCGTATTCCGAGCCCCACTGCTGGGCGGAGGCGACGCCGTCGAGGCGCGTGATCTGATCGACCACCTGGGAGGCGAGGATGTTGTTGAGCGCCCAGGAATCGAGCCGCCCGTCGTCGGACTTGAGCGCGATGACCATGATCTGGGCGGCGCTCTGCTTGAACACCGAGATGCCCTGCTGGGTGACCTCCGCGGGCAGGCGCGGCTCGGCGAGCTGCACGCGCGCCTGGGTCTG
>JASHSR010000086.1 GCA_030038645.1 Gammaproteobacteria bacterium | reverse complement strand
CTCGTGAGCGTGGCGGCAGGGCCGGCCCCTGGATCGGGCCAGCGCGGCTGGATCGGGCCGGCGCGGCGCGCCGTGGCGATCCGCAGCGGCCCGCGTCAGCGCGTTCCTACATCCTCTTCATCGCGAGCGGGCGCACACGTGTGGCGCCGCTCCGACGCGCGTCGCGCGCCGCCGGTCCCGAGTTTGCGAGTCGCCTGCCGCCGTGCGCGGCGCACGGCTCTCGGAGGCGCTCACATGCGTATGCGTTCCACCGTTCCGATGACGCTCCTGGCCGCCGGCGCGCTCGCCGCCGGATGCGCCAGCGGTCCACCGCAAGCGACGACCGCCGATCTGGCGCGCGCGCATGCGCTCGTGGCCTCGGCCGAGCGAGCCGGCGCGCAGCAGTACGCTGCGGCGGATCTGCAGAAGGCTCGCGACGAGGCTCAACAGGCGGACGACCTCGCGAGCCACGGAAAGCCCGAGCGAGCCGACCGGCTCGCCAACGAGGCGGCTCTCGATGCGCAACTCGCGTCCGCGCGTGCTCAGGACGGCATGGCGCAGCACGACCTCGCGGCCCTCGATCAGAGCCTCGCGACGCTGCGGAGCGAGGAGGAGCGCGGCTCGAGCGCTCCTGCGGTCGAGCAGCCTCCCTCCACGACTCCACCTCAATAGAGCGGAGGCGACCATGAAAACGGATCGACCGGTGCTGACGGGAATCGCGGCGGTCGCGCTCTGCGCGGCGCTGGCGGCGCTGGCGGCGTGCGCTTCGACGCCGCGCACGAACGCGCGGCTCGAGCAGGCCCGCATCGCCGTCGCGAGCCTGCAGCAGGACCCGGATGCGGAGCGCGCGGCGAGTGGGCAGCTCGAGGCCGCGCAAGCGGACCTGCAGAGGGCGAATACGGCGTTCGAGCGGCGCGAGCGCCCGGAGGATGTCTCCTATCTCGCTTACCTCGCCTTGCGGGAGGCGCAGATCGGCAAGGCTCGCACGGACGAGTTCCGCGCGCGCCAGCAGATCGCCCGGGGCGACGCGGAGCGCAGCCGCATCCTGCTCGAGGCGCGGACTCGCGAGGCGCACCGCGCGCAGCAAGCGGCGCAAAGCGCTCAGGCGGCCGCACAGAGCGCGCAGGCGGCGGCGCAGAGCGAGGCGCACGCGGCGAGCGCCGCTCGCGAGCAGGCACAGTCGCAGCAGAGCGAGCTGCAGGCGGCGCAGCAGCAGCTCGCGAGCTTCAAGGCCCGCGAGACGCAGCGCGGCCTCGAACTCACTCTGGCGAGCGATGTGCTCTTCAACTCGGGCTCGGCGACGCTCAAGCCCGGCGCGACGCTGCAGCTCGACCGGCTCGCCGGCTTCATGAGGTCCAATCCGCAGACGAGAATCATCGTGGAGGGCTACACCGACAGTCGTGGATCGGAAGGCTACAACCAGCATCTCTCCGAGCAGCGGGCGCAGGCGGTAGCCGATTCGCTCGCCGCTCAAGGCATCGCCCAGGATCGCATCCAGGCGGTCGGCCGCGGGAAGGATTTTCCGGTCGCGAGCAACGCGACGCCCGAGGGGCGCCAGCAGAATCGCCGCGTCGACATCATTCTCTCGGACATGTCGGGGCGCTTTGCTCAGGGCGCGGAGCAGGCGCCCGCGCTGCGGTAGGACTTGCGCGCGGTGGACCCGTCCGCCTTGCGCGCCGGTGCGGACGGCGGGGCCGCGGCGACGCGCTCAGGCGCGGCGGAAGTCCACCGCGGGAAGCTGCATGGAGCGGCGGTACTTGGTGACGGTGCGGCGGGCGACCTTGACGCCGCGGTCCGCGAGGAGCTCTGTGAGCTGCACGTCGGAGAGCGGATTGCGGCGGTCCTCGGCTGCGATGAACTCGCGCAGCAGCGCGCGGATCGCCGTCGCCGAGCACGAGCCGCCGCTCGTCGTGGCGAGCTGGCGCGAGAAGAACCGCTTGAATGCGACCACTCCACGCGGGGTGGCCATGTACTTGTGGCTCGTCGCACGCGAGACGGTCGACTCGTGCAGTCCGAGCTCATCCGCGATCTCGCGCAGCGTGAGCGGCCGCATCGCGAGGTCGCCGTAATCGAAGAAGTTGCGCTGGCGCGCGACGACCGCCTCCGCCACGCGCTGGATCGTGAGGAAGCGCTGCTCGAGGTTGCGCACCAGCCAGCGAGCCTCCTGCAGATGCTGCGCGAGGAGCGCGGTCTCGCCTTCGCGCACCTGCCGGAACTGCTCGGCATATTGCTGGTTCACGCGGATGCGCGGATAGATCGCCGAATTGATCGAGACGACCCAGCGCTTCTTCTCCTTCCTCACGATCACGTCCGGGACGATCGCGCGGGGCTCGAACGAGCCGAGCTTCGAGCCCGGCCGAGGGTCGAGGCTGCGGATCAGATCGACGGCGAGGCGCAGCCGCTCCTCGGTGCAGCCGAGCGCCTCCCGCAGCCGCTCGTGGTCGCGGGCGGCGACGAGCTCGAGCTTGCTTTGCACGATCTCGAGCGCGAGCGCGCGCTCGGGCGTCGCGGGATCGAGGGCGTTGAGCTGCAGGCTCAAGCACTCGGCGAGATCGCGCGCCGCGATGCCGCTCGGCTCGAGCGTCTGCACGATGCGCAGCGCGGTCTCGAGCTCGCCGGGGGCGACGCTCGGCGCCATGGGCGCGAGCTCGGCCAGGGGCTGGCGGAGAAAGCCATCGTCGTCGAGCGCGTCGACGATCAGATT
>JASHSR010000085.1 GCA_030038645.1 Gammaproteobacteria bacterium | reverse complement strand
CGTCGTGACGTGGGTCAGGCCGTGCGTGTTGTCCGAAGCAATGAGCGGCTCCCCGGCACGTCCTCGCGTCAAATCGCTCCCGGAACCCCGCCCGAACGCGGCGCTTCCGTCCACGGTCGGCAGCAGCGTGCCCGTGAGGCCTGCTTCGTACAGCCTCGCGGCCTGCAGCCGGTCGAGCGCCAAGAGCACGCTCGGATTGTTCGTGACGGCCTGATCGACCAGTGAGTCGAGCTGCGGGTCACCGAGCGCGTGCCACCAGCTCGCGAGCTGGACACCGGACGCCGCGGCACGTCCGCCGCCCGCAGTCCGTATCCTTGCGACGACATCGTAGTGGTCGGGCACGGGCACGCTCGGCGTGTGGTAATCGGGACCCACGGCGCAACTCGTGAGCGCGGCGGCGGCGAGCAGGACTGAGGCGCCTCTCGCGAGCCCGCGCACTGCCGCGGGTGGACGCACTGCCGCGGGCGCACGCACTGAAGCGGGCGCTGGCCCCGATTCCAGCGCCGCCGGCGGATGACGCGATGAAGCCGGCACACGCGCCCCGAGAACGCCCGCGCGGCTCAATGGACGGCCTCGCGCGCGTCGGACGCGGAAGCGCGTACGGCGGCCGGATCGCCACGGTCGGAACGGGCCGCCGCGCCCCTCGTGCTGGCGAGCTCGCCGCCGTTCGGCGGGAGAGGATTCACGACGTTCACCTGCTCGCCGTCCTGCAATGAATCCGGGGGGCTGTTGATGACCCGGTCGGAGGGTGAAAGCCCTTTGAGGACCTCGACGTCCGCGCCGAAGTTCCGCCCGAGCGTCACCGGCCGCAGCTCGGCCCGGTCGTGCGGGCCTATCACGGCCACCTGCATCCCGGCTTGTTGGAAGATGAGCGCGGTCGCCGGAATCGAGAGGACATCGGGATTCGAGCGCAATTTGAAATGCACCTCCGTGTAGGTGCCCGGCTGCAGCACGCCATCGGGGTTGTCCGCGTGCAACTCGACGAGCAGCGTGCGAGAGACCGGATCGATCGCCCGCGCCGTGGTCGCCACGACCGCCTTGAACAAGCGCTCGGGATACTGTGGCAGGTACAAATCCGCGCTCATTCCGGGGGTAATCCCGCCGGACATCGCCTGGGGGACCTGGACGAACACGCGCATCTCGTGGACATCGGCGATGCGGAACAGCTGCGGAGCGCTGCCGCCGCCCGCGCCGCTCCCCGCATTGATGAGCGCGCCGCGGTCCGTGTTGCGCAGGGTCACGACTCCGTCGAAGGGGGCGACGATACGCTTGAACTGCTCGAGGACCTGCAACCGATCGACGGCCCCCTCATCCGACCTCACGCCGGCGACGGCGGCATCGTAGCTCGCGCGCGCCGTCTCGTAGTCCGCTTTCTTCTCCTCCGTCTCTTGCACGGAGACGACGCCCTTCGGCGAGTCGCGCCAGCGGACGTAGGTCGTCTGCGCATAGTCCATCGCAGCCTTCGCGACGTTCACCTTCGCCCGGGCGGCGTCGAGATCGGCCTGCGCGGCGGCGAGCTGCGCGTCGAGGTCGGGCGTCTCGATCGTCGCGAGAACCTGGCCCCTCGTCACGTGAGCGCCGAAGTCGAAATACCACTGCTGCAGGTATCCGCTGACCCGCGCGTAGATCGGAGCCTCGTACCAGGCCTTGATGTCGCCGGGAAGGACGAGCGGTCCCGCGCTCCCGCCGCGCTGGGGCACGATGACCGAGACGCTCGGGACCGCCTGCTCGGCCGTCCAGCGCGCGACCGCCCGCTCGTTGATCTCCCGGTCCACGATGCCGGCGACGGCGATCAAGAGGGCGACGCCCAAGGCCACGAGTCCGATACGCCGGAGCTTGCCCGGCGGCAAAGCGAGCGGCGACGGCGCCTCTCGGCCCACGGACGGCAGCGGCTTTGCAGAGTCATCTGGCTCGGTCAACGCGAGTCTCCTCTACGATCAAGCGGCGGCCCCGGACGGTGCGGCGCTCGCGCCCTGCGCCCCGCTGCCATGCTTGCGATGCAGGACGCTGAAGACGGTCGGAACGAAGAACAGCGTCGCGACGGTCGCCACGGCGAGACCGCCGATCACCGCCCGGCCGAGCGGCGCGTTCTGCTCGCCGCCCTCCCCGAGCGCCAGAGCCATCGGCACCATCCCGACGATCATGGCGAGCGCAGTCATGAGCACCGGACGCAGCCGGACGATGCCGGCCTCGAGCGCCGCCGAGGCCGCATCGAGCCCCTTCGAAAGGCCTTCGCGGGCGAAGCTCACGACGAGAATACTGTTCGCCGTGGCGATGCCCATGCACATGATCGCGCCCGTCAGGGCCGGTACCGAGAGCGGCGTGCCGGTCATGAACAGCATCCACACGATGCCCGCGAGCGCGGCCGGCAGAGCGGTGATGATGATGAATGGGTCGGTCCAGGATTGGAAATTCACGACGATCACGAGGTAGATGAGCACGACGGCGGCGGCGAGGCCGAGATACAGCTGCGAGTAGGCGCTCTGCATGGTGTCGACCTGTCCGCGCAGGGCGACGTAAGACCCCTTCGGCACCTCGGCCTTCGTCTTCCGCACGATGCGCTGGACGGCGCTCGCGACGGAGCCGAGGTCGCGCCCCTGCGTCGCGCCGTAGATGTCGATGACGGGCTGCACGTCGTAATGCGAGATCAACGCCGCGCCGGGGCTGAGACCGATGCTCGCGACGCCTCCGAGGTACGCCGGGTCGCGCGTATCGGTCGAAGTGAGCGGCAACTCATCGAGGTCCGACACGTTGTCGATGCGGTACTGGGGCATCTGCGTCACGACGCGGTATCGCACGCCGGTCTGGGTATTGAGCCAGAAGTTCGGCCTCACCTGCCCGCTTCCGGACAACGTGACGAGCAGACTGTTCGCGATGTCACGTTCCGAAAGCCCCACTTCCTGAGCAAGCGTCCGGTCCACGTCGACATTGATCTGTGGGTAGTCTAACACCTGCTGGATCCGCGCATCCGCGATGCCGGGCACCCCGCGGATGCGGCGCAGCAGATCCGCCGCGTAGCGGTAATCGGCCCGCTGGTCCTTGCCGATGACCTGCAGATCGATCGGCGCGGGCAGGCCGAAATTGAGGATCTGCGAGACGATGTCCGCCGGCAGGAACGAGAACGTCGTACCCGGGAACTCGCGCGGCAAGTCCGTCCTCAGCGCCTTGACATAGGAGGCGGTCGGCGCGTGGCCGGCCGCGAGTGAGATGAGCGCGTCGCCGTCCTCCGGGCCGACCGTACCGGTGTTCTGGTAGGCCATGTTGATGCCGCTGAAGGGCAGGCCGATGTTGTCCGTGATGCTGTCGATCTCGGCGGGCGGAATGATCCGGCGCACGGCGTGCTCGATCTCGTCGAAGAGCCGCGCGGTCTCCTCGATGCGTGTGCCCGGTTGAGCGCGCACGTGCATCAGAATGAGGCCGGAATCGACGTCGGGGAAGAAGTTCTTGCCGAGGAACGGCGTGAGCGCGAACGATACCACGACGCAGGCGAGGAACCCCGTGATGAACGCCTTGGGGCTCGCGAGGGCAAGCACGAGCAGCGCACGGTAGAGCTCGCGAAAGCGCAGGAAGCGGCGCTCGAAGCCGGCCTGGAAGCGCGTGAATGCGTTGCCGGGCCGGCCGTGCGGCTCGCCCTGTGCGCCGTGAGCCGCATCTCCGGCGTGAGCGCGCAGGAGATAGTGCGCCATCGTGGGCACGAGCGTCCTAGAGAGGATGAAGGAGCCCGTGAGCGCAAACACCACGGCCAAGGCCATCGGCCGGAAGAGATATCCGGCGACGCCGCCGAGCTGGGACATCGGCACGAACACGATGCTCAGGCAGAGCAGCGTCACGAATGCGGGAATGACGATCTGCTGGGCTCCGTCGAGGATCGCGGGCACGATGGCCTTGCCCATCTCGAGATGGTAGTTGATGTTCTCGATCGTCACCGTCCCGTCGTCCACCAGGATGCCGACCGCGAGCGCGAGCCCTCCGAGCGTCATGACGTTCATCGACTCGCCGAGCCACGAGAGCGTCGTGAGCGAGAACAGGATCGCGAGCGGAATCTCGATGAGGATGATGACGGTCGAGCGCCAGCTGCCGAGGAACAGCAGGATGAGCAATCCGACGAGCAGCGCGGCGATCGCCGCTTCGCGGACGACGCCGGAGACCGCGGCCTTCACGAACAACGACTGGTCGTTCACGATGCGCAGGTGCAGGCTCGAGGGGAGCGAGGCCTCCACGCGCGGCAGGATGCTCTTGATCCCGGAGATGATGTCGAGAGTGGAGGCCTCGCCGGCCTTCAGGACCGTCATGAGCACCGCGTGCGAGCCGTTCACCCTCACGAGATTGGTCTGCGGCGGGCCGCCGTCGTGCACGTAGCCCACATCGTGCAGGTAAATCACCGTGCCGCCGACCTTCTTCACCGGCAGATTGTTGAGCTGTGCGCGCCGGATGGGGCTCGCGTTGATGTCGACGTTCCAGTCGAACTTGCCGATCTTCATGTCGCCCGCGGTCGGGTTGAGGTTCTGGTCCGTGATCGCGTTGACGACGTCCTCGGCCGAGACGCCGTGGGCCTGCATCGCCTGCGGGTTGAGGTCGACCTCGACGGCCCGGTCCACGCCTCCGTACGGCGACGGTACTGCCGCGCCGGCGACGGTCTCGAGATCCGGCCGGATGAAGTTCTGCCCATCATCGAATAGTTGCGCCGGGGTCAGCCTCTTGCCCGAGAGCGCGATCTCCAGGATCGGCACGCTCGAGGCGTCGTAAGCGAGGACATAGGGCGGTGTGATGCCCTGCGGCAAGTACTTGAGCACGGTCTGCGAGACCGCGGTGACCTGCGCGACCGCATTGGCGATGTCCACGCCCGGCTGGAAGAAGATCTTGACGATGCCGTAGCCGTCGACCGACTGCGATTCGATGTGCTGGATGTCGTTGACTTCGGTCGAAAGCGTCCGCTCATAGAAATAGACGATGCGTCCCGACATGTCTCTCGGGAGCATCCCCGTGTAGGTCCACACGACGCTCACCACGGGGAGGTCGATGTTCGGGAAGATGTCGGTCGGTGTGACGAGCGCCGCGCGCACGCCGAACAGCGCGATGAGCAGGGCGAGCACGACGAACGTATAGGGGCGCCGCAGCGCGAGTTGTACGATCCACACGGCCTAGCGCTCTCCTGTTGCCGCCGCTCGCTGAGGTTGCACGGGACGCTCGGGCTCGGGGCCGGCGAGCGGCAGGCGGATGCGGAATCGGCTGCCCTGCTCCGCGGTGCTCTCCACCTCGACGAGCGCCCCATGAGCCGTGCAGATGGCCTTGACGATCGAAAGCCCGAGCCCCGCGCCGCCCTGCTCGCGTGTCCGCGAGCGCTCGACGCGGAAGAAGCGCTCGAATACGTGCGGCAGCGCTTCGCGAGGAATGCCGATCCCGGTGTCGGAGACCTCGAGCACCGCCTGGCCCTCGCCGCGCGCGACCCGCAGGCGCACGGCGCCGCCGTTCGGCGTGTACTTGATCGCATTGTCGAGCAGATTGACCACTACCTGCTTCAGGCGGGCGCGGTCGCCGGTCACCACGACACCGCGCGGCGCCTCGCACCCGATCGTAATCCCCTTGTCCTCGGCGAGTAGGCTCATCTGATCGGACGTCGTCGCGACGAGTTGCGCAAGATCGAACTTCACCCACTCGCTGCGGGCTTCGCCGGCATCGAGACGCGACAGCGCGAGCAGGCCGTCGACCACCGCCGCGAGCCTCTCGACCTCCTCGAGCAGGCTGCCGAGCGTCTCGCGCAGGCGTGGCGTCAGCTGCGGGTCGGCCGTGAGGCTCTCGAGCTCGCCGCGCAGCACGGTGAGCGGGGTGCGCAGCTCGTGCGAGGCGTCGGCCACGAGCCGCTTCGAGCCGTGGACCGCCTCCTCGAGCCGGCTGATCATGTGATTGAGCGAGATCGAGAGCCGCTCGAGCTCATCGCCGGTGCTCGCGACCGGCAAGCGCTCGCTCAGGCTGTGTTGGGTGATCGCCTCGGCCTTGCGCGCGATGCGCTCCACCGGCTCGAGCGAGCGCTTCACGAGGAAGACGCCTCCCGCCGCCGCGAGCAGCACCGCGATCGGCAGGCCGACGGCGAGCACGGTGAGCAGCCGTGCGAGCGCCGTCTCGACGGGAGCGATCGAGGCGCCGACCTCGACCGTGTAGAGCGTGCCGCTCGCCGCCCGATGCGGCACGGCGGCGATCAAGAGGCCCGCGCCACCCGGCAGCCGGACCTCGCGCCAGGGCTCGACCCGCTCGGACTCGACGCTCCCGAGCGCGGGCGGCGGGACGGCGGCGGGATCGAAGCCGCGGTCGCGCGGCTCGCCGGACCGAAACACCACGTGGCCGTCGCCGCGCGTGATGCGGATGAATCGATCGTTGGCCGCCGGCGCGTACAGCTTCTCCACCGAGGCGGCGAGCGCCGCCTCGCCAGAGCGGTCGACGCCCCTCAAGAGCGTATCTGCGATCTGCTGCGCCCGCCGCATCTGATTGGCGCGCACGTTGCTCTCGAGATCGTTCGCCACGACGGCGAACGTCACGGCGCCGAGCAGCACGAACACGAGCGTCAGCAGACCCGCATACCAGGCGACGAGCCTGAAGCTGAGCGATCGGGTGTTCACGGCTCGGCGCCCTCGCCGATGCAGTAGCCGGCTCCGCGCACCGTGCGGATGAGCTTCGTCGGGAACGGATCGTCCACCTTGCCGCGCAGATGCCGCACGTACACGTCCACGATGTTGGTGAGGCCCTCGAAGCTCTGATCCCACACGTGCTCGATGATCATGGTGCGCGAGAACACCCGTCCGGGGCTCGAGGCGAGATACTCGAGCAGCGCGTACTCCTTCGCCGTGAGATCGATCTTGCGGCCCGAGCGGCGCACCTGCTGGCTCAGGCGATCGACCTCGAGGTCGGCGACGCGCAGCACGCTCGCGCGGCTCACGGGCCCGCGGCGCATCAGTGCCTTGACGCGCACGAGAAGCTCCGCGAACGCGAACGGCTTGGTGAGATAGTCGTCCGCGCCCGCCTCGAAGTTCCGCACCTTCTCGTCGGTGGCGTCGAGCGCAGTGAGGATGAGGATGGGCACTTGGTGATTCCTGCGGCGCGTGCGGCGCAGGATCTCCGCGCCGTCGAGTCCGGGAAGCATCAGATCGAGAATCACCAGGTCGTAGTCGTACGTCTCGATCGTCTGCCACGCCGCGTTTCCGTCGTGCACGGTGTCGACCGCGTAGCGCTCCGCCCGGAGCGCACGCGCGATCAGCTCGGCCAGCTTTCTCTCGTCCTCGACGACCAGTATCCGCATGGGTGCATCCCGGCCTGACAGCAGAGCATGCGACGCTTAAAGGTCCACGAACGCAGCATTAAATTCCGTTCAGAATTGCGCTCTCGCCCGGCCCCTGGGCCCCCGCGGCCCTCGCTCCTTCGCTCCCCCGCGCCCTCCGGCCCGGGCCTGGCAGGACCCGTCAGGACGCCCGGCAGGACTCGTCAGGGCCCGCAGGACCCGACAAGGCCCGGCAGGGCCCGGCTCCCCGAACCTGACGCGAGCTTACATCCGCTTACATTTCACCGCTGCGACAGCTCACGATCCAAATCCTGCCCATCGACGAGGACCCTGCTCGACCTCGGCTCGACCTCGGCTCGCCCTTCGCACCGACGCTCCGCTCTCACCGCGACACAAAACGGTCATCCCGCTG
>JASHSR010000084.1 GCA_030038645.1 Gammaproteobacteria bacterium | reverse complement strand
GCAGATCGTCTTGAATCTGGAACGCGAGCCCGATCGCCGCCGCGAAGCGCTTGAGTCCGGCCTCGAGGCGCGGCTCGAGCGAGGGAACGCAGGCGGCCGCCATGGCGACGGCGGCTCGGATCAGCGCCCCGGTCTTGCGGGAGTGCATGTCCTCGACCTGCGCGATGTCGAGCCGCTTGCCCTGCACCTCGAGGTCGATCGCCTGGCCGCCCGCCATCCCGAGACTCCCGCTCGCCTCGGCGAGCAGGGCGATGAGACGCAGGCGGATCTGAGGAGCGGCGGGCAGCGCCGGATCGACGGCGAGCAGCTGGAAGGCGAGCGGCTGCAACCCGTCGCCGACGAGGATCGCCGTCGCCTCATCGTACGCCTTGTGGCACGTCGGCCGCCCGCGGCGCAGATCGTCGTTGTCCATCGCGGGAAGGTCGTCGTGCACCAGCGAGTAGACGTGCACCAGCTCGATCGCGCACGCTGCGGCCTCGACCTGATCCTCGCCGAGCCCGAGGGTGCGCGCCGTCGCGAACACCAGCGCGGGGCGCACGCGCTTGCCCCCGCCGAGCACGCTGTACCGCATGGCGTCGTGCAGGCGCTTCGGCACCGTGTCGGAGTCCGGCAGCCGCCGCGCGAGAGCCCGCTCCATGCGCTCGCGCCAAGCCTCGAGCTGGGCCCGAAACGCATCGGCATCCTGGGAAGCGACTCGGCTGTCTGCCGTGTCGTTCACGCGCTCGCTCCGAGCGGAGAGCCGCCGCTCACTGCGGCCTCACCGCCGACTCACTGCGGCCTCGCCGCGGTCTCCCCGCCGGCGTCTTCCGCGGGGCCGCCCTGGGCCGGATGGCGATGGCGCCGCGCGGGCTTCACCGCGCTCACCGGCACGCTCACGGTCGCACCCGGCCGCGGCGCGGCGTCTCCCGCGCCGTAGACGATCGGCAGCTCGGGCGCCATCGGGCCGTGCGCGCGCGGACCGCGGAGCGACACCGCGAGCGCCTTGAGCGGATGGGCGAACGCATCGTCGACGGCGGTGCCCTCGAAGCCGCAGTGGGCCATGCAGTTGTTGCAGCGGGGATTGCGGCCGACGCCGTACCGGTCCCACTCGGTGTCCTCCATGAGCGAGCGGAAGCTCCCCGCGTAGCCCTCGTCGGAGAGCAGGTAGCAGGGCCGCTGCCATCCGAACAGGTTGTACGTCGGATTGCTCCACGGCGTGCATTGATACGCCTGGTTCCCGGCGAGGAAGTCGAGGAACAGCGAGGATTGATTGAACTGCCACGCCGCCTTGCGGCCCTTGCGGCGCTTGAAGATCTCGCGGAACAGGCGCTTGCTCGCGCTGCGCTCGAGGAACACGTCCTGCCGCGGCGCGTGCGAGTAGCTGTACCCCGGCGAGACCGTGATCCCCTCGACGCCGAGGCTCATCGCGGTGTCGAAGAACTCGGCCACCTCGTCGGGATTCTCGCCGTTGAACAGCGTGCAGTTGACGGTCACGCGAAAGCCCTTGCCGAGCGCGAGGCCGATCGCCGCGACCGCCTTGTCGTAGACGCCCTCCTGGCAGACGGACAGGTCGTGACGCTCGCGGTTGCCGTCGAGATGAATCGAGAAGGTGAGGTACGGCGAGGGCCGGTAATCCTCGATGTGCTTCGCGAGCAGAATGGCGTTCGTGCAGAGGTAGACGAACTTCTTGCGGGCGACGATGCCCGCGACGATCTGCGGCATCTCCTTGTGGATGAGCGGCTCCCCGCCCGGGATGGAGACGATGGGCGCGCCGCACTCATCCACGGCGTGCAGGGCGTCCTCGACGCTCATGCGCCTCTGCAAGGTCTCCTTCGGATAATCGATCTTCCCGCAGCCGGAGCAGGCGAGATTGCACTGAAACAGCGGCTCGAGCATGAGCACGAGCGGGTAGCGCTTCTCACCCCGCAGCTTGCGGCCGGCGATGTAGCTCGCAACCCGATACTTCTGCAGCAACGGAATACCCACGGCTTACGCTCCCGCTCGCAACTGCAGCGCTTCCAGCTCGCCGCGATGATCGCGCCAAATGCGCGCCCACTCCAATATGAACCAGGGCGTGAATTGCGAGGCACCGCGCCCGGTCATCTCCGCCTCGAGCGCCTCCGGCGCGACCCAGCGCCAGCCCGCGATCTCGTTGCGGTTGATCTTCAGCAGGCCGTCGTAGCGGCCGATGTAGACCGAGCACAGCTCGTGCTCGGCGCCGGCCGAGCCGTACTGCGCCTGATACTGGAACTTGAAGAGGTAGCGCAGCGGGCAGCGAATGCCGAGCTCCTCGTGGAGGCGGCGGTGGATCGCGCTCTCTAAAGGCTCGTTGCGCCGCGGGTGACTGCAGCAGCTGTTCGACCAGTAAAGCGGCCACAGGCGCTTCGCCGCCGCCCGCTGCTGCAACAGCAGCTCGCCTGCGAAGTTGAAGATGAGGAGCGAGAAGGCGCGATGCAGGACGCCGCGTCCGGCATGGCACTGCGCCTTGCTCAGGTGGCCGACTTCCCGGTCGCTCTCGTCGACGAGGATCAACGACTCTGAGTCTGCTGCAATATCGGCACAGGCGCCGCCCAGGCTGGCCCGAACATTATCCATCGAACGACATCCCCTCACTGCGCCACATGAGCAGAAGCAGACGGATCGAACGGCGCCCCGGGTGCGCGCGTTGAGCACGTGTGTTGCAATTCGCATGCCCATGATAACTGCGAGCCAAACGTCTGCGCCAGCACTTGACAGCGGACCGTCGCGTGCAGCCCACACCCGCAATGTAAGGGCGGGGAAAGCCCGCCGCGGCAGGATGCCTAGGGAATGAGAAGCGCCATGGCTCACCTCTCACTCCGCTGGTGTGGCGTGGTCGTCACAGCCGCGGCCATGGGTTACGCTATAACAGCCCTGGTCACGGTGCTGCTATGGCGCCACAGGCACGCACATCCCAGGGGCGCCGGGACGACCCCCGCGGCGCCCGAGGTGACGGTCCTGAAGCCGCTTTGCGGCTTGGAGCCGCGGCTGTACGAGTCGCTGCGCTCCTTCTGCGATCAGACGTACTCGCGCTTCCAGATCGTCTTCGGCGTGCGCGACCCGGACGATCCGGCGCTCGCTGTCGTGCGCCGGCTACAGAGGGAATTCCCACAGCGCGACCTCGACATCGCGATCGATGCGACCCAGCACGGCAGCAGCCTCAAGGTCAGCAATCTCCTCAACATGATGCGACTCGCGCGGTACGAGTATCTCGTCGTCGCGGACAGCGACGTGCGCGTTCCGCGCGACTACCTCGAGCGGGTCGTCGCGCCGCTCGCCGATCCGCGCGTCGGCATCGTGACGTGTCCTTACCACGGCCGTGCGCGCAGCAGCGCCTGGTCGCTGCTGCTCGCGGCATTCATCAACGACTGGTTCATGCCGTCGGTGTTCGTCGCCGCGGCGCTCGGCTCGCGCGCCTTCGCCTTCGGCGTGACCATCGCCATCCGGCGCGCCACGCTCAAGGCGGTCGGTGGCTTCAAGGCGATCGCCGACCAGCTGGCCGACGACTACCGCCTAGGCGAGCTCACCCGCAAGGAGGGGCTGCGCACGGTGCTCTCGGAGGTCGTCGTCGAGACCTGCGTGGATGAGGCGAGCGCCCGGGACCTCGTCCGGCACGAGCTGCGCTGGCTGCGCACCATTCGAGCGGTGCGCCCGGCGGGCTACGCCTGCTCGTTCGTCACCTTCGGCCTGCCCGTCGCCGGGCTCGGGTGCCTGATCGCCGCCGGGTCGGACGCGACGCTCGCGATGCTCGCCGTCACCGGCGCCGCGCGACTCCTGCTACACTTCAGCGCTCGCAAGCCCGGTTCCGCGTTGTCGCAGCTGTGGGTATTGCCGCTCAATGACTTGCTCGCGTTCACGCTCTGGTGCTGGGGGTTCGTCTCGCGCCGCGTCCACTGGCGTCAGGCGCGCTACAGAGTCGCCCGAGACGGCTCCGCGCAACCGATCACATGAGCGGCCCGTCTTGTCGGCTTGCGAGATTTAGGTCCGAGGCCGCCGGCGTGCGGCCTCGAGAGAGCCTGGGCCGCGTCCCATGAGACCCCACGAGAGACCACGGTGAAGACCTTATTCCTGCATCCCCCCTCGTTCGACGGATTCGACGGCGGCGCCGGCTCCCGCTACCAGGCGAAGCGGGAGATTCGCTCCTTCTGGTATCCGACCTGGCTCGCGCAGCCCGCGGCGCTCGTGCCCGGCAGCCGGCTGATCGATGCGCCGGCCGACGGCCTCGCCCTGAGCGACATCGCCCCGCTCGCGCGGGACTACGACCTTGTCGTCCTGCACACCAGCTCGCCCTCCTTCCCGACCGACGCGCGCGTCGCGGAGCGGCTGAAGGAGGAGAATCCGCGCCTCGTCGTCGGCATGGTCGGCGCCAAGGTCGCCGTCGATCCCGCGGGATCGCTCGGGGCCTCCCACGCGATCGACTTCGTCGCCCGCGAGGAGTTCGACTACACCTGCAAAGAGGTCGCCGAAGGCCGCCCGCTCGAGACGGTGCTCGGCTTGAGCTACCGCACCTCCGACGGGCGCATTTGCCACAACGACGCGCGCCCGATGATCGCCGACATGGACGCCCTGCCGTGGGTCTCGCCCGTCTACAAGCGCGACCTCACGATCGAGAACTATTTCATCGGCTATCTGCAGCACCCGTACGTGTCGTTCTACACCGGCCGCGGCTGCCGCTCGAAATGCACCTTCTGCCTGTGGCCGCAGACCGTCGGCGGCCACCGCTACCGCGTCCGCACGCCGGCGAGCGTCATCGAGGAGGTGCGCTGGATCAAGGAGAACCTGCCTCAGGTGAAGGAGATCTTCTTCGACGACGACACCTTCACGGACTTCAAGCCGCGCGTCGAGGAGATCGCCCGCGGCCTCGGCAAGCTCGGCGTCACCTGGTCGTGCAACGCCAAGGCGAACGTGCCGTACGAGACGCTGAAGATCATGAAGGATAACGGCTTGAGGCTGCTGCTCGTCGGCTACGAGTCGGGCAACGACCAGATCCTGCACAACATCCGCAAGGGGCTGCGCACCGACATCGCGCGCCGCTTCACGAGCGACTGCCGCAAGCTCGGCGTCACCATCCACGGCACGTTCATCCTCGGCCTGCCGGGCGAGACGGCGGCGACGATCCTCGAGACCATCCGCTTCGCGGTGGAGATCAACCCGCACACCATCCAGGTCTCCCTCGCAGCGCCCTATCCGGGCACGCAGCTGTATCGGGAGGCGGTCGAGAACGGCTGGCTGAAGGAGAACGAGAGCTTGAACCTCGTGAACGACCAGGGCGTGCAGCTCTCGCCGATCAGCTATCCGCACCTGCCCGCGACGGAGATCTATCACGCCGTGGAGACGTTCTACCGCCGCTTCTACTTCCGGCCGCGCAAGATCATCGAGCTCACCGCCGAGATGCTGGGAAGCTGGCACATGATGAAGCGCCGCCTGCGCGAGGGCGTCGAGTTCTTCCGCTTCCTGCACGCGCGCGAGGCTTGAGGCATCCCCGCGCGAGGCCCGAAGGCATCCCCTCTGCGCGCGACGAGATCCTCAGGATCGCTCTTGGAGGGGGCCGGGCGGCCCGAGCCGCGCGGCAAGTTCCTGATCGTGACGGCCGACGACTTCGGGCTGCACGAGGCGATCAACGAGGCCGTGGAGCGGGCGGCGCGCGCGGGCACGCTCACGGCCGCGAGCCTGATGGTAGCGGCGCCGGCGGCGGACGACGCCGTGAGGCGCGCCCGGACGCTGCCCCAGCTCAACGTCGGCCTGCACGTCACGCTCGCCGACGGCCGCGCCCGGCTTCCCCCGCACGAGATCCCGCAGCTCGTCGATGCGGACGGCCGCTTCGGAGACCACCTCGCTCTCGATGGGTGGCGCTACTTCGCGCTGCCGGCCGTCCGCAGGCAGCTCACGCGCGAGATCCGCGCGCAGTTCGAGGCCTTCGCGGCGACGGGCCTCGCCCTCGACCACGTCAATGTGCACAAGCACCTGCACCTGCATCCCACGGTGCTCGCGCTCCTCGTCGAGATCGGCCGGGACTACGGGCGGCCGGCGGTCCGAGTGCCCGCGGAGCCGCTGTGGTACG
>JASHSR010000001.1 GCA_030038645.1 Gammaproteobacteria bacterium | reverse complement strand
AGATCGAATCGCAGCGCGCGGACTTCAAGCGCCTGGGCGTGCTCGGCGACTGGGAGCGCCCTTATCTCACGATGGACCCCCGGTACGAGGCGCAGCAGATCCGCGCGTTCGGCCGCATCATGCGGCGCGGGCACGTATACCGCGGCGTGAAGCCGGTTCATTGGTGCACGGAGTGCCGCTCCGCGCTCGCCGAGGCGGAGGTGGAATACGAGGACCGAGTTTCGCCCGCCGTCGATGTGGCGTTCCATGCGTTCGACAACCGGGATCTCGAGCGCCGAGTCGGGCTGCCGAGCGGCGCGCTCGGATCGTCGCGGGTGGACGTCGTCATCTGGACGACGACGCCCTGGACGCTGCCGGCAAACCAAGCCGTGGCGCTGCGCGACACCTATCGGTATGTGCTCATCGAGGCCGCCCCCGGCAGTACGGCCGCGCTGCGCGACACCGCACGCGGCGACGCCGCGCGCCTGCTGATCCTCGCGGCGGAGCTCTCGCAGGCGTGCCTCGAGCGCTTCGGCATGACGGCGCGCCGCGTGCTCGCGGAATTCGATGGGAAGGCGCTCGAGGGGCTGCGCCTTCAGCATCCGCTTCAGGACCGCACCGTTCCCGTGATTCTCGGCGATCACGTCACGCTCGATGCCGGCACCGGCGCCGTGCACACCGCCCCGGGGCACGGCCACGAGGACTTCGCCATCGGACAGCGCTACGGGCTTCCCGTCACGAACCCGGTCGGAGATGACGGTCGCTTCCTGCCGGACACTCCGCTCGTCGCCGGCCTGAAGGTGGACGCCGCCAACGCCGTGATCGTCGAGGCGCTGCGGCCGCAGGGCCGCCTCGTGCATTTCGAGCCTGTCCGCCACAGCTATCCGCATTGCTGGCGGCACAAGACACCGGTGATCTTTCGCGCGACGCCGCAGTGGTTCATCAGCATGGAGCGCGAGGGGCTGCGCGAGCACACGCTCAGGGACATTCCCGCGGTGAAGTGGACGCCGTCCTGGGGCGAGCAGCGCATCACCGGCATGATCGAGAACCGCCCGGACTGGTGCATCTCGCGGCAGCGGACGTGGGGCGTGCCGATCACGCTCTTCGTCGATGAGCGCACCGGAGAGCCGCACCCGCGATCGCTCGATCTCATCGACGCGATCGCCGCGCTCGTCGAGCGCGACGGGATCGACGCGTGGTTCCGGCTCGATCCGGCCGAGCTGCTCGGGCCGGACGCCACGGGCTACCGCAAGCTCACGGACGTGATGGATGTATGGGCCGACTCGGGGCTGTCGTTCGAGTGCGTCGGCCTCCTGCGCCCGGAGCTCGCCGCGCCCGCGGACCTGTACCTCGAAGGCTCCGATCAGCACCGCGGCTGGTTCCACAGCTCGCTCCTGATGTCCGAGGCGCTGTACGAGCGGCCTCCGTATCGAGGTGTGCTCACCCACGGGTTCACCGTGGACGAGAAGGGCCGCAAGATGTCGAAGTCGCTCGGCAACGTCGTCGCGCCGCAGAAGGTCGTGGACACGCTCGGCGCCGACGTGCTGCGCCTGTGGGTGGCCGCGACCGACTACGCGAACGAGATGAGCGTGTCGGATGCGCTGCTCAACCGCACGGCCGACTCCTACCGGAAGCTCCGCAACACGGCGCGGTTCCTGCTCGGCAATCTCAACGGATTCGATCCGCAGCTCCACGCGGTGCATCCGGCGCGGATGCTCGCGCTCGACCGCTGGGCGCTCGCGCGCACGCGGGAGCTGCAGTCCGAGGTCATCGAGGCCTACCGGGAGTACGCGTTTCACCTCATCTACCACAAGGTGCACAACTTCTGCATCGTCGATCTGAGCTCGTTCTATCTCGATGTGGTGCGGGATCGGCTCTACACGACGCCCGCGGACAGCCTCGCGCGGCGCTCCGCTCAGACCGCCCTTCATCACATCGCCGAGAGCATGGTGCGCTGGCTCGCGCCGATCCTCTCGTTCACCGCCGAGGAGATCTGGCGCTGCCTGCCCGGACCGCGCGGCGAGTCGGTGTTCCTCGCGACGTGGCACGAGGCGCCCGACAGCGCGGCTCACGACATCGACTGGCCGAGCCTGATCGAGCTCAGGCGCGATGTGCTGCGCGAGCTCGAGAAGCTGCGCGATGCGGGCGCGATCGGCGCGCCGCTCGACGCCGAGACGGACGTGTACTGCGTGCCGGCGGAGTACGAGCGCTTCAACGCGCTTGAGGACGAGCTGCGCTTCTTCCTCATCACCTCGGCGGCCCGCGTGCACCGGGTCTCGGCGGCCCCCTCGGGCGCGGTTGCGGCGACCGGCGCCGCCCGCGAGGGCGTATGGGTCGCGGTGAGGCCGACCCAAGCCGCAAAGTGCGTGCGCTGCTGGCACCGGTTGCCGGACGTGGGCTCTCATCCCGAGCACCCCGAGCTGTGCGGCCGCTGCGTCTCGAATGTCGCGGGCGAGGGCGAGCGCAGGAGGTTCGCGTGAGGCGGGGCTGGCGATGGCTGCCGGTGACTGCGCTCGTCATCCTTCTCGATCAGCTCTCGAAAGCCTGGGTCGCCCGGCATTTCTCCTTTGACGAGAGCGTCGCGGTGCTGCCCGTGCTCAACATCACGCTGCGCTTCAACACGGACGCGGCGTTCAGCGTGCTCGCGGATGCCTCGGGGTGGCAGCGCTGGCTCTTCGCAGGGCTCGCGATCGCGGTCTCCGTGGGCATCGTCGTGTGGCTGTATCGGCTCGACGCCGTCAAGCAGTGGCTGCTCGCCCTCGGCCTGTCGCTCATCCTCGCCGGGGCGCTCGGCAACCTGATCGACCGCATATCGTTGGGTCACGTCATTGATTTCGTGGACGCGCACTGGAAGGATGTGCACTTTCCGGCGTTCAACGTCGCCGATTCGGCGATCACCGTGGGCGCCATACTGATGCTTCTGGACGCCTGGACCGCAGGTCGGCGCCGGAGCGGATGAGGGCAGGCGGCGCGAGAGGCTACGGCTCGGGAGCCGACGGCACGGGAGCGAACCAGGCACGGGAGCGGTTGATGGAAATACTACTCGCCAATCCACGCGGATTTTGCGCAGGCGTCGATCGCGCCATCGAGATCGTCGAGCGCGCGCTCGAGCTCTACGGCGCTCCGATCTATGTTCGCCACGAAGTGGTCCACAACCGCTATGTCGTCGACCGGCTGCGCGGGCTCGGGGCCATCTTCGTCGAGGAGATCGAGGAGGTACCCGACGGCTCGACCGTCATCTTCTCGGCCCACGGCGTCTCGAGCGCCGTGGAGCGCAGCGCGCGCGAGCGTGGGCTCAACGTGTTCGATGCGACCTGTCCGCTCGTCACCAAGGTGCACATGGAGGTCCAGCGCTACGCGCGCGAGGGGCGCGACGTGGTCCTGATCGGTCACGCCGGACATCCCGAGGTCGAGGGCACGCTCGGACGGTTCGATACGTCCCATGGCGGGCGGATGTACCTCGTTCAGAGCGCCGCGGAGGCCGGGCAGCTCACGGTGCGCGATCCGTCGCGGCTCGCATTCGTCACGCAGACCACTCTCTCGATGGACGACACGGCGGAGATCGTGGAAGTCCTGCGCCGGCGTTTCCCGGGACTTGCGACGCCGCGCAAGGAGGACATCTGCTACGCGACGCAGAACCGGCAGGATGCGGTGAAGAAGATCCTCGAGCGCTGCGAGGCGCTGATCGTCGTCGGCTCGAAGACCAGCTCGAACTCCAATCGCCTGCGCGAGCTCGCGGAGCGGGGCGGCGTGCCCGGATATCTCGTCGAC
>JASHSR010000083.1 GCA_030038645.1 Gammaproteobacteria bacterium | reverse complement strand
CCCGGCACCGCGCTGCCGTCCGTGCGCGAAATGGCCGCGGAATACACCGTGAACCCCACGACGATCTCCAAGGCCTACACGCTGCTGGAAGCCGAGGGCTTGTTGCAACGGAACCGCGGCAAGCCCATGACGGTCTGCGCCGGCCGCCGGTCCAACGGCACCCTCGCGCAACGTCTGAAGCAGGTGGAGTCGCATGTCGAGGCGCTGGTGCTCGCCGCGCGCCAGCTCGACCTGCAGGAAGAGGATTTGAGCGCGCTCATCCGCAAGAAGATGGGAGAAGTCCCGTGATCGATTCGGTTGTCAGCGCCCGTGACCTGGGCAAGACGATTGAGGATAGAGTGATCCTGCGCGACATTTGCCTCGATTTGCCGCCGGGCAATGTCGTCGGAGTGCTCGGGAAGAACGGCGCCGGCAAGACGACTCTGCTCGAGATCCTGCTCGGATTCTCCCGGCCCACTACGGGAGGCTCGACCCTGTTCGGAGCGGACAGCTTCACTTTGCCCGCCGCGGTCAAGCGGAAGATCGGCTTCGTGCCGCAGCAGGACGAGCTCGTCGGCGCGCTCACCGGCGGGCAGCAACTATCGCTGACGGCCGCGCTGCACCGCCGGTGGAATCGCCCGCTGATCGATGGACTGTGCAAGGCGTGGGAGGTGCCGACGACGCGGCGTATCTCCACACTGTCGCCCGGCGAGCGGCAGAAGCTCTCGACGCTGCTCGCGCTGGGCCACGAGCCGGAACTACTGGTGCTCGATGAGCCGGCCTCGAGCCTCGATCCCGCCGCGCGCCGGCAATTCCTGCAGCAGATCCTCGAGATCGCCGCATCTCAGACGCGCACGATCCTGTTCTCCACTCACATCGTCTCCGACCTCGAGCGGGTGGCGAATCGGATCTGGATCGTCCGCAACGGCAAGCTCGCCTGGCAGGGCGATCTCGACGCGCTCAAGGAGTCCGTGGTGCGGCTGAACATCCACGGCCGCACGACGCTTCCCGAGCGACTGGACATACCGGACGTGGTGTCGTGTCGCGCCGACGGCACGCACGCCACCGTGGTCGTGAGGCGCTGGGACGGTTCCAAGACTCAGGACATGGCGCGCAGGCTGGGCGCGGATGTCGAGGTCGAGAGCTTGAGCCTCGAGGACATCTTCGTGGAGCTGCACCGATGAGAGGCGTGCTCCGGATCGCCGGTCTGCTTTGCTCGACCCTGCCGCTTCAGCGCGGGATCGTGGCCATCGGTTTGGCCTTGATCGCGCTGGCTCAGATCGGCCGCCTCGCCGATCCGCGCGCTTTGGGCCTTGGACTCGCGAACGGGGCAGCGAGCATCGGGCTCGCGCTCATCTTTGTGGCGATCTCGTTGCCGCTGGGTGTGACTTTTCGGGCCATCTCAGCACCACGAACCCTCGCCCTGATCCCTCACGCCCGCATCCGGAGCCTGTTGGCCGTTCTGCTCGTCGTGCTGACGCTCGCCGCGTTCGCAGCCGGCAACTTCGCGCTGCTCGATGCGGAATTTCTCTCCAGAGTTGGGCCGCGGATCGGGCTCGGCACTCTATTCATCTGGGTTCTCGGGGCAGAGACGCTCATGGTGCTGTATTTCTTCTTGTTGAGCGCCTCGAAAGGCAACACGTTGCTGGTCGTGTTCCTGCTCGCCTGCATTGTAGGAAGTCATTGGTCTCCCCTGCGGGGTCGCCTTTCAGCGAGTTGGATGACCGACCCTCGATTCCTCCTGCTGCTGATCGCGGGCGGCTGGTCGGACTTTGCCCTCTGGTATCTGATCGCAGGAAGCATCTCGCCGGCGACGTGGGGTGTCCGCTCGGCCGGGAATCGGCGCTGGACCTGGGGCCGCCCTCCTGCGACGGGTGTGTCGGGCTCGAAGGGCGAGCCACGCATTAGCCTATCCAGAAACTCTGCCATGAGGGTCCAGCTGCTGGGCCTGCCCTCCGTTGCTCCCATCGCGAAGCGCTCGCTCGGGGCACTACTCATCTTCGCCATCCTCGTGGGAATGGCGACAGTGTGGCATCCCGCTGGCAGCCTGCCCGGAACTGTCGCCGCCGCCTACATGTTCTTCTTGTACTTCGCATTGCCGGTGGGCGTCGGACTGCCTACTGCCGTTGCAGCTTGGGCCGTCGCCAGGCGCTCCCGGCTCCTCTGGCTGCAGAGCGGCTGTACGCGCGACGAGCTGTTTCGCGCCTGCGAGCGGCTGGCGTGGCTTTGCTTCGGCGCCGTCGCCGCGCCGGTGGGGGCGCTTTGCGTCGCGGTATGGATCTGTCTACCTCACCCTGCGGGCGATTGGCGCTACCTCCTCGTTGCGGCGCTCGCGCCGTGTGCGTGCGCGCTGTATATCGGCCTCATGAACGTGCGAGGCTGGAAATTCATCGATGCGGCCGCCGCGATACTCACGATGGCCACGGCGTTCGTATCCTTCATGGCCGAGCCCCGATTCTCCCACGCCACCGCCGTGCCGTGGATCATCGTGGGCGCCGAAACGCTCTGCGCGATTGGACTTCGAGCGCTCGCGCAACGGCGGTGGCGCCGGATCGACTGGCTGATCTGCAAGCCCCAGCGAGTATCGTCCTGGGCTCTGAAACTCACCGCCTGATGCGCCCGGGGGCGCAGCCTCTCGCTAGAGTTGCAGGTAGCTGTAGCCGCGCCCTCCATATACGGCAAAGTCGGTCAGCGCCGAGAGAGTGATCTGCACATCGGGTGAGATGTCGGCGTCCACCACGCCGTTCTCGGCCATGGCCTGCGAGCAGACCATCAGCTCGACCCCCGACTGCTTCAGCTCGTGTAGCAGGGCGAGGTTCGGATTGTCGACGTGGAACTGCTTGCGATAGGCGGCGTTCGAGAATACCGCGAGTCCCGCCTCGTTCTCGATGACCGCCACGATGTGCACGTGCTCGTGGGGCACTCCCGAGTAAGCCATCACGTTCACGAGACGCGCGAGCCGCACAAGCGAGCCGCTCACCTTGTCGTGGTCCATCGAGCCATGCGTGACGTCTACGACGATCTTGTAGTCGACCGCGGGCGACGGTGTCACGGCCACGTCCGGGCGAGGATGTACGCCGCCGTAGCCTTTGATCACGGGGAAGACCCACTCGGTCGCCGGTGGCGCCTGCGGCGAGGCTGAATCGGAGTCGGCCCACAGCGGCGAGGCTGCGAGAGCGAGCAGCATCAGGGTAAAAACGCTTGCGGGGTGCGTGGGTTTCGCTAACATCGTGAGGGCTCCTGCTCGGTGTCGGCTCGAGCATTCTAAGCGGCTTGCGTCTATCGGTGAGGCCGGACGCCGTCCGGCAAGGGTCCGCCATGTATCTGCCCAGTCAATTCGAGGAGACTCGGCTCGATGTGCTGCACCAGCTCGTGAGGTCGCACCCGCTCGGCACATTCGTGATCCTCGGCGACACCGGGCTCCTCGCCAATCACATGCCGTTCCTCATCGATTCTCGCCACGGGCCCTGCGGAACGCTGCGCGCGCACGTTGCCCGCTCCAATCCGGTGTGGAAGCAGTTCGGAAAGCCCGTTGAGGCGATCGTCGTCTTCCAGGGGCCGGATTCGTACATCACGCCGTCCTGGTATCCGAGCAAGCACGCGGACGGGAAGGCCGTACCGACCTGGAATTACGCGGTCGTTCATGCCTACGGGCAACCTCGCGCGATCGACGATCCCGCCTGGCTGCTGGAGCACGTGACGCAGCTCACGACCGAGCACGAGTCCGGGCAGGCGCTGCCGTGGAAAGTCTCCGACGCTCCGCAGGACTACAGGGATCAAATGATCTCCCGGATCGTCGGGATCGAGATGCCTCTCTCGAAGATTCAGGGGAAGTGGAAGGTGAGCCAGAATCGCCCGCTCGCCGATCGGCTGGGCGTCGTCGCCGGCTTGGAATCACGGGCGACCGAGCAATCCCGCGCGATGGCGGAGCTCGTCATGCAGCGCGCGCGATCCCCATCCTGACGGTCGGTTGCCAAGGCCATCACAGCCGTGATCCTCGCGGCCCGCACCCGCGGCCCAGCAGCGCCGCGGTGCGCTTGCGTTTCCTCCATTCTTTCACTAAAGTTTAATAAATGCGCAAGCGAGAGTATCTCGGATCGCTCGAGCTGCTGGTGCTGTTGGCGGTGATGCGCGCCGGCCGTAACGCCTCGGGTATCCCGATCGCGCGGGAGATCGAAGCCTGCAGCGGGCGGGACGTTGCGCTCGGCAGCGTCTACGCAACGCTGTCGCGGCTCGAGGGAAAGGGCCTCGTCGTCTCCGAGCTCGGCGAGCCGACGGCGGAGCGTGGCGGGCGAGCCAAGGCTTTCTTCAGACTGACCACCAAGGGATTGCGGGAAGTGCGGGAGGCCCAATCGATGTTCACGCGGCTGTGGAGCGGTGTTCCCGACCTGGAAGGACGCGGGACTTGAAGCGTCACCGCCCGCCGCCGCGATTGGCCACGTGGCTTCTGAGCCATCTGGCCGGCCGGTATCGCCGCGACGCGCTCATCGGGGATTTGGCCGAGGAGTATCGGTGCGGCCGCTCGCGCGGCTGGTACTGGCGGCAAACGCTCTGGGCCCTCGCCGCGAGCTGTGGCCGCTTCCTGGCGACGCGGCCTCCTGGGTTCGGCCTGCTGCTTGGGTGGTGGAGCCTCTGTGTGCTCGCGAGTCTCGCGTGGAAGTGGCCTGTTATCATCTTCGCGCTGGACCCGAGTCTCCATTTGCTATATCGCAGACGACGGAAGCGACGACGGAGCCAAACCCCGTGCGCTCCCTGAAACCTCCGACGCTCGTGGTCTGGATGCTCGAGCGCCTCGGGCCTCAGTACCGGCGCCAGGCGCTCATCGGAGACTGCGTCGAGGAGTTCCAGCGGGGTCGCTCGAAGGCCTGGTTTTGGAGTCAGGGGCTTCGCGCGATCGGCGTCGCCGTCGCGTGGGCGCTGCGCGATCTCGGGCGATGGCTCGCCACCGTGTTTGGATCGGCCGCCCCGCTCCGGTCGGCGAGAGCGACGCCGCGACTTCGCCGCTACTGGCGCGATTACCGCGGCGTCGCAGCGTTCCTGCTATTGATGCTGGGCTTCCGCTCCGCGTGGGCCGACTGGGTATCCGTGCCCACCGGGTCGATGAATCCCACGATCCTGGAAGGCGATCGCCTCCTCGTGGACAAGCACGTCTACGGTTTGCGGGTGCCCTTCACGCTCATTCATGTGACATGGGGTGAGGATCCGACGCGCGGCGACATCGTCATCTTTCCATCGCCGGCGGATGGCACGTTGCTCGTCAAAAGAGTGATCGCGATTCCCGGCGATACCGTCGCGATGAATGGCGAGCGGTTGACCGTGAATGGCGTCACGGCGCGCTACGCGCCGGGCGATGCCCGCGAATTGCAGACCCTTCTCGCTGCCACGCAGGCTCAGCATCCCACCGTCCTGGGCGAATCCGGAATCGGAGTCGCACACGACATCCTGCTGTTGCCCGACCGCTGGGCGCCGTCCACGTTCGGTCCTATCGTCGTGCCGAAGGGAAAGTATTTCGTGCTCGGCGACAACCGTGACAACAGCGAGGACTCGCGCTTCATCGGCCTCGTGCCGCGCCGGAGCATCATCGGACGGGCGACCCGCGTCCTGGTGTCCCTGAATCCGGACCGGTGGTACCTGCCACGCTCCACTCGCCTCCTTAAATCGCTGTACTAAGGGCGCCGGAATATTTCTTATCCGATGTCCGCGCCGGGCATCCGATTGCGCATACTCGGTGGGAGGTAGACCCGCCGAGATGCCCCAGTTACCGCCGCTCGTCGACACGCGCATTCTGCGACCCGCCGAAACGGCGCTCGCGCTCAAGCTCTTGAGCAGGATAGAGCTCCTGCGCCTCAAGACGATCGCCCGGCTGCACGCGCGGGGACTTCCGCCCGATGTGGGTTGGGAAGACCTGCTTCAGGAAGCCCTCACCCGCGTTCTCGTCGGGGCACGCCGGCCGCCGGAAGGCGTGACGTTGGTCGCGTTCCTGGCGGGCATCATGCGGAGCCTCAAATCCGAGCACTGGCGCAGGGCGCGCGGACGCGCGGCCGTACCGGAAGCCTTGGAGCTCGATCGACCGCGCGATCGCTCGCGCGCAATCGAGCTGCCCGATCCCTCGCCGGATCCGGAGCGCTCGCTGGTTGCGCAGCAAGAGCTCATCGCAATCGAGCAACGCTTCTCCGACGACGCCATTGCGCTCAATATCCTCGCCGGCCTCGGTGAAGGACTCTCGGCGGAAGAAATCCGCGCCGCTTACCGCATTTCCAAGACGGATTACGATTCGGCGCGGAAGCGCATGCGCCGCAGAATGCTCCGGGAGGGACTGACATGGTCACCAGAGTGGGAGTGACTTCGCCCGAGGTGGCGCTCGCGCGGATCTTGCAGGCTCTGGAGCAGGAGCTGATCGATGCGTCGGACGAGGAGGTCCTGGAGGCGGCGAAGGATCTCGGCATGGACCCCGAGATGAAGGAATCGGCCGCCTTCAGAGGCCTGACGTACCCCGCAAAGCCACAATTGTCGGATTTCTTTGAGCTCGAATTCTGC
>JASHSR010000082.1 GCA_030038645.1 Gammaproteobacteria bacterium | reverse complement strand
AGCACGTAGGTCTTGCCGCTGCGCCGGATGCCGACCAGCGTGATGACTTTCCGTATGTCCAGCGGCGGCTGCAAGGCGCGAGGCGTCGCGCCCGGGAGCGCGCGCGTCGTGTTGTGCGCGAGCACGTATTTCAGGGTTTCCTTGTCCATAAGGAAAGATTATATGGATTCTTTCCTTCAGCACAAGGAAAGGTGCCGTGCGGGGACGCGTTCGGATCGCGATTCGCTCGACATCGTCGCTGCGCGTATCCGTCGGGCCTGCGAATGTCTTGCAGCCGTCCGCGTTCTCAAAGTCGAGCGTGATGTTGGCTGCGTAAACGGCACCTTCGGCGGCATCATACATGCTCGCCAAATGGATGACGCTCGATAGGATCAAGCAGACCGGTTCTCAAAGCTGTGCCAGGATCAATCTCCGGGCGAGTTCGAGGTCGAGCGTTTCCATCTTTGCTGCGGCCGTCGCCGCGCGCTCGTCGAGCGCATCGAGGATCTGCTGTTGCACGGCGCCGCGGCGCAGCGCCTCGGTGTAGGAGATCTCGGGGTGGAACATCACCATCGAGTAGCGCGGAATGAAGCGGTCCGGGAAGCGCCGCTCCAGCTCGAGCGCCCAGGACTTCTGGCGCAGGAACTGGGGGTCGAGCACGCGCTCGCGCATCTCGCCGTAGTTCTCGATCGCCATCTCAGCGATCGCTTCGGCGTTGGGACGACGCTCGGCCTCGAACGCCGCGAACAGCGACTCCCAGCTCTCGTGACGATCGAGCAGCGCATCGAGCGCGATACAGTCCTCGAACGCGGCGTTCATGCCCTGGCCGTGGAACGGAACGATCGCGTGCGCGGCGTCGCCGAGCAGCAGCACGCCGCCGCCTGAGTGCCACGGCGCGGCGTGCACGGTGCCCAGGCGGCCCTGCGGATGTTCGCGAAATTGCCGCGGCAAGTCGGGAATGAGCGGCACGGCGTCGGGAAACTCGGTGGTGAAGAAGTCCTGAACGTCGCGCTCCGTCTGCAGCGACGCGAAGCTGCGCAGACCCTCGCGCGGCAGAAACAGCGTCGCCGTGAAACTGCCGTCCGTGTTGGGTAGCGCGATCAGCATGAAGCCGCGGCGCGGCCAGACGTGCAGCGCCTCGGGCTCGAGAGCGTGGCGCGCCGCCACCGTCGGCATCGAGGCCGGAGGAATCGGCAGCTCCTTGTAGTCGTGGTCGAGCGGGTCCTCGCGCGCGCGGATCAGACCGCGCTCGACGAGGCTCGCGCGCACCGCCGATCCGGCGCCGTCGGCGGCGATCACCGGCGCAGCGGGCGCGCCCTGCAGCTCGGGATGCGTCCCGCGCTGTGCGGCGGGCATGCCTCGCAACCCGGCCCAGCTCCGCTCGAAGTGAAACGTCACACGGGGCTGCCGCGCCGCCTCCTCGATGAGCAGGCGGTTGAGCGCGCCGCGCCCGACCGAGTAGATGACCTCGTGCGGGCGCTGCCCGTACGGCAGCAGCGCGGGCGGCGCGCCGAGCTCGTGCACCATGCGGCCCCGCATGAGGATCATCAGCGGCCGCACACGGTCCATGATGCCGGCGTGCTCGAGCGCGCGAATGCCGCGCGCGGCGAGCGCGAGGTTGATGGAGCGGCCCGCCTCCACGGTGCCGGCGCGCGGGTCGCGCCGGCGCTCGTACACGGTCACCGTGAAGCCGCGGCGGGCGAGCAGAAGGGCGAGCAAGGGGCCCGCAAGGCCGGCACCGACGATGCTGACGGGCTGCGCGCGCATCGGGAACGGCGCCTCAGGAACGGCGGATCGTCGGATCAGCGCGCATCACGGGAGCAGTGCGCATTACGGGGGCGCATCAGGGAACGGTGTGAAGCGCCTGCCCCAGCCGCTCCGCGAAGTGCAATACGTCCTCGAAGCGGTTGTAGAGGGGGGCGGCCGCGACGCGGATGATGTCGGGCTCGCGCCAGTCGCAGACGATGCCGTGCAGCTCGAGCGCGTTGAAGATCCGCCGTCCGCGGCCGGGCGTTCCGCCGATCCGGATCGAGAGCTGACAACCGCGCGCGGCAGGGTCGCGTGGGGTGACGAGGGTCACGGCCAGCGGCTCGAGGAGCCGCTCGAGAAAGCCGGTGAGCGCCACGGACTTGGCGCGCAGCCGCTCGATGCCGGCGGCCCGGAAGATCTCGAGCGAGGCGACGAGCGGCGCGCTCGAGAGGATCGGCGGGTTGCTCACCTGCCAGCCGTCGGCGCCGCGGGCCGCCCAGAACTCCGGGCCCATCTCGAAGCGCGTCGCGGGGTCGTGCCCCCACCAGCCCGCGAGGCGCACCGGGCCGGCGCCCGCGCCGTGCCGCTCGTGCACGAAGCAGCCGCCGATCGCGCCGGGGCCGCCGTTCAAATATTTGTAGCTGCACCACACCGCGAAGTCGGCGTCCGACTCGTGCAGCGAGAGCGGTACGTTGCCGATGGCGTGCGCGACGTCGAAGCCCACGATGCACCCTGCGCTGCGCGCCGCGCGGGCGATGGCGCCGAGGTCGAACGCCTGGCCGGTGAGGTAATGCACGCCGGGCCAGAGCACTACCGCGATCTCCTCGCCGCGAGCGCGCAGGGCCTCCTCGACAGCCGATTCCGCGATGAGGGGGCTGCCGGCCGGCGGCGCGAGCTCGATCAGCTCCGAGCTTGGATCGAGGCCGTGCCACGCGATCTGCGAGGCGACGGCGTGGCGGTCGGAGGGAAAGGCGCCGGCCTCGATGAGGATCTTGGTACGCGAGCCCTTCGGGCGATAGAAGCTCGCGAGCATCAGGTGCAGATTGACCGTGAGCGAGTTCATCGCGACGACTTCGCCCGGCCGCGCGCCCGCGAGCTGCTCGAGCCCCGAGCGCAGCTGCTCGTGATAGGGGATCCACGGACGTCGCGCGCCCTCGTGAGCGAGCACCGCGAGCCGGCCCCAGTCCTCGAGCTCCTGGGCGACGATGTCTCGCGCGGCGCGCGGCATCGGACCGAGCGAGTGGCCGCAGAGGTAGACGAGCGGCGCGCCGCCGAGGCTGTGGGGCAGCGTGAATTGGCGGGCGAAGTCGCGTAGCGGATCGCTCGCATCATGGTGGCGCGCGAAGTCGAGCGTCTCGGATCTCATGACTCGGATCTCATGCCTCGGACCTTCATGATTCGGATCTTCATGACTCGGGTCTCCCCAGCGCATAGAGCAGGGGCCGGCTGGGCACGGCATCGCCGCCGAGGGCCGGCACCTGCAGCTCGAGCAGGTATTCGCCGTCGGCCGCGCTGTCCGGCACGTAGGCGAGCTCCGTGATCGTACAGTGAGCGCGCCGCGCGAGCGGCAGCTCGCGCGCTCCAGGCGGCAGGCCGAAGAATACTCGGTGCGCGGTGAGGCGTCCGTCGTCCTGGATCCGGTCGATCGAGGGGAGGTCGACGACCAGGTGCTCGATGCCGCGATCGACCAGCCACTGAGCCGCCTCGCTGGAGAGGTAGGGCGCGGTGTCGCCGGTGTAGTCGCGCCGGCGCTTGTCCGAGCCGTTCGGGAGCGTGCGGATGACGAGCGCCCGCGTCGGCGCGACCGGCGGGAGGTGGCTTTGCGCGCCCGAGGCCGAGCGAGCCGGCCACGCCGCTTCGAGCAGCCCGCGCGTGATCAGGCGGTCACCCCTCCGGGGCGGCGGATCGCTGCTCTCGCCAGTGTCGCTCGAGCGCTCCGGCGCTACGGTGAGGAGCGCCGCCGGGAGCCAGCCGGGCGGCACGACCCGGAAGGCGTCGAGGGGCTGCGCCGTGAGGTGTCCCGCGCACTCGGTATGGGTGCCGTTGCAGTGAGGAGTGAGCGTGATGGTGCTGCAATTGCAGCTCGCGCCGGCCGCGACGCTGCCCGAGAAGCCGGGGACGGCGAGAGGGCGCGCGCTCGCGCGCGGCGCTCCGAAGTGGCGCGGCTCATTCCCCGTGAACTGCACCTCGATCGCGAGGCTGATCGGGTGGTCGAGATCGACTTCGGCCTCGGCGCCGGGCCCAGCGCTCGGTCCAGCGCTCGGTCCAGCGCTCGGTCCGTCGCCCCGTCCGTCGCTCGGCGCAGTGCCCAATCCGCCGCCTCGGTCCGCGCGGCCGATCTGAACGCGAGCCCTCAACCGCCGCGCTCCATCACCGCTCCGCAGCGCGCGCACGTGCGCCGCTCGCGGCTGCCGAAGAAGCGCTCGAACACCGGAGGAAACTGCGTCTCGATGTCCGTGAGCACGAAGAACTCCTGGTACAGCAGGTGGCCGCAGCGCTCGCAGTACCACTGCAGCCCGTCCTGCTCGCCCGGACGCCGGTCGCGCTCGATCACGAGGCCGACCGTGTCGGCGAAGCGCTGCGGGGAGTGCGGCATGCGCGGCGGGATCAGCAGGATCTCGCCCTCACGAATGGGAACGTCGACCCGCTCGCCATGCTGGACCGTCTCGAGGAGCATGTCGCCCTCGATCTGGTAGAAGAACTCCTCGCCGGGGTCGACGTGGAAGTCCTTCCGGGAGTTGGGCCCTCCGACGACCTGGATGATGAGCTCGCTGTCGCGCCAGATGCGCTTGTTGCCGACGGGTGGCTTCAGCAGATGGCGGTTCTCGTCGATCCAGCGGCGGAAATTGAGTGGCGTCGGCATCTGGAATACTCCCTCGGCCCTCATCAGCCCCGATCGGCCTCATCGCCCCTTCAAGCCGCATCCGGGGTCTTGTAGCCCGCGCACGGCAGACTCACCGGCGGCTCCGCCGCATCGAGGCACAGGGCCGTGAGCGCGCCTCCCCACACGCATCCCGTGTCGAGCCCGATCACGCCGTGGGCGCTCACGTAGCCGAGCGCGGACCAGTGCCCGAAAATGATACGCGCGTCCCGGCTCGCGCGCCCGGGGAGCTCGAACCACGGGCGGAAATCCGGGCGAGCCTTGCCGGGCGGCCCCTTCATTTTGAGATCCACGCGGCCGTCCGCGGCGCAGACGCGCAGGCGCGTGAGGACGTTCACGACGAAGCGCAGGCGCTCCATGCCGGTGAGATCCTCGCTCCAGCGGTCCGGTTGATCTCCGTACATCTGCCGCAGGAAGGCGCGCGCGTCGCGGCGCAGGGCGGACTCCACCTCCCGCGCGAGCGCGAGCGCGCGGGCGACGGACCACTGGGGCACCAGGCCCGCGTGAACGAGCAGATCGCCGCGGTCGAAGTGCGCGAGCGGACGATGGATCAGCCACTCGAGGAGCTCGTCCCGGTCGGGCGCGGCGAGCACCTCATCGAGCGTGTCGCCGCGCTTGGCAGCCTCGCGGCCGCCGAGGGCGAGCGCGAGCAGATGCAGGTCGTGGTTTCCGAGCACGACGACCGCGTTGTCGCCGAGCGAGCGGACGTAGCGGAGCGCCTCGAGCGAGCGCGGGCCGCGATTGACGAGATCCCCGACGAGCCAGAGCTGGTCCCGATCGGGCGAGAAGCCGATGCGCCCGACGAGCGCGCGCAGCTCCTCGGCGCAGCCCTGGATGTCTCCGATCGCGTAGCGCATCGCGAGGTCCGCGCCGCGGCGCGTCAGTGCAATACGCCCGGCTTCGCGAGGCGGAAGGGCGCGATCGGCGCATCGAAGCTGCGCCCGTCCTCGGCGATCATCTGATAGCTGCCCTGCATGACGCCCACCGGAGCTTCGATGGTCGCCGCGCTCGAGTAGCGGAAGCCCTGGCCGGGCTTCAGATACGGCTGCTCGCCCACGACGCCGTCGCCCCGGACTTCCTGCACCTTGCCGTTCGCGTCGGTGATGATCCAGTGGCGCGTGAGCAGCCGCGCGGGGGTCGAGCCTTCGTTGCGGATGGTGATCGTGTAGGAGAACACGTACCGCGTCTTCACGGGATCCGACTGCTCGGCGACGAAGGCGGTCTCCACGTCGACCCGGATTGCGTGAGGGGGAGGAGGGTCGGCCTGTTCCATCGAGCTCATCTTACCCTGCCGATGCGCATGGCGAGCACGTCGCAGGGCGCGGCGTGCAGGACGGTGTCCTCGGTGAGGTTGAGGAGGATGGAGGGGCCGTGGCGCTCGCGGCTGCTCACGATGATGAGATCGACGTTGCGCTCGCGCGCGCTGCGGACGATCTCCGCCTTGACGTTGCCCGCCTCCACGCGGCAGGAATCCTCGGGGATTCCCGCCTCGGCCGCCAGGGCGGCGAGCTGCTTGCGAGCGCGCGTCAGCAGCTCCTCCTCGATCTGGACGGCGGGCATCAGCGTCTCCCCCATCGGCTCGACGGGCACGTATTCAACGACGTGAAGCACCTCGAGCTCGGCTCCGAGCGCGACGGCGAGCGCTTGCGCCCGGCGGACGATGGAAGGGCTATCCTCGTTCAACTCGATCGCGAGCAGGATACGGCGATAGACGGTCATGGAAGCGTTTCCGCATGCAGTCATCGCTGGGGCGTGTCTCAAGGCCCCGCATCCTAACCCATCGGGGGAGGGGACGGCGATGGGTGCCTCGCCACCGCTCGAGCCGCGGCCTCGGCGAGCTGGTTGAACGCGAGCGGAGCGAGCGTCTCGGGGCGCGCCCCCGGATCGAGGCCGCAGGCTTCGATCTGCTCCTGGCCCACGAGTCCCTTGAGCGCGTTGCGCAGCGTCTTGCGCCGGTGGGCGAACGCGGCGGCGACGACCTTTCCATAATCCGGCGCGACGGCGAACGCGGGCTGACGCAGCACCTCGAGGCGCACGATGGACGACCAGACCTTCGGCGGCGGATGAAAGGCGCCCGGGCCGATGTCGAACAGCCGCTCCGCGCGGACCCGCGGCGCCAGCATGACCGTGAGGCGCCCGTACTCGCGCGTCCCCGGGCGCGCGGTCATGCGGGCGACGACTTCCCGCTGCAGCATGAAGTGCATGTCCTCGATGGACCCGCTGCTTTCGAGGAAGTGGAAGAGGAGCGGTGTCGAGAGGTTGTAAGGCAGATTGCCGGCGAGCCGCAGCTTGCCGCCGCGCCGCGCGGCGAGAGCGTCGAGATCGAGATCGAGCGCATCGGCCACGTGCAGCACGAGACGGGCATCCGATGCGAGCTCGGCGGCGAGGAGCGCCGCGAGGTCCCGATCGATCTCGACGGCGTCGAGCGTCGCGAGATCCGCCGCGAGGAGCCTGCGCGTGAGGGCGCCGCGACCCGGGCCGATCTCGACGAGGTGGTCCCCCGGGCGTGGTGCGATCGCGCGGGCGATCCGCTCGATCACCGCGGGATCATGGAGGAAGTGCTGGCCGAAGCGCTTGCGCGGGAGCGCCACGGCTCAGGCGGCTGCCATCTGAGCGGCGAGCCTCAGCGCGGCGAGGAGGCTGCCCGCATCCGCGCGGCCGGTGCCGGCGAGATCGAGCGCGGTGCCGTGATCCACCGAGGTGCGCACGATCGGCAGCCCGAGCGTCACGTTGACCGCGCTCTCGAAGCACGCGTGCTTGATGACCGGCAGCCCCTGATCGTGATACATCGCGAGCACGGCGTCGTAGCGCTCGAGGAGCCGCGGAACGAAGATCGTATCGGCCGGCATCGGACCGTCGGCGTGGATGCCTTGGGCCTGTGCCCTTGCGAGCGCGGGCGCGATGACTTCCCGCTCCTCATCGCCGAGATGCCCGCCCTCGCCGGCGTGCGGATTGAGGCCGCACACGGCGATTCGCGGCGCCGCGAGGCGCCACCAGCGCCTCAAATCCCGATCGAGGATCTCGAGCACCTCGCAGAGCGAGTCCACGGTGATCGCGCCGCTCACCGCCTGCAGCGGCAGGTGCGTGGTCGCGAGCGCCACGCGAAACGATCCCGCGGCCAGCATCATGACCGGGCGGCGCGCGGCCGTCCGCTCGGCCAGGTACTCGGTGTGCCCGGAGAAGATGAAGCCGGCATCGAGGATGCAGCTCTTCTGCACCGGCGCGGTCACCATCGCGTCGAACTCGGCCGCGAGGCAGCCGTCGACGGCGCGGTTCAGCATCTCGAGCACGGAGGGGGCATTGCGGGTGTCGAGGCGCCCGGGCTCGCTCGGCGCCGCGAGCGGACAGTCGAGGACCTCGAGGCTTCCGGGCACGTGCGCCGCGCGGCTCTCACGCCCGTAGGGCTGGAGCGCGACGTCCTCCATGCGCAGGAGGCGCGCCCGCTCCCGAAGCAGGCCCGAGTCGGCGAGGCAAACGAGACGGCACGGCAGCTCGCCGCGCGCGATCGACAGGCACAGATCGGGACCGATTCCGGCCGGCTCGCCGGAGGTGAGGGCGATGCGGGGGATGCGAGGGTTGCGGCGCACCGCTACATCTTGTACTGGACGTACGCCTCGTCTCGCATGCGCCGCAGCCACAGCTCGGTTTGCTCGTCGGCCTTGCTGGCGCGGATCTCATCGGCCGCGTGCTCGCGCTTCAGCTCGTTCGTGCTGTCGACCCGCCGCCGGCCGAGCACCTGGACGATGTGCCACCCGTACTGGGTGTGGAAGGGCTCGCTGATCGCGCCGATCTTCAGCGTCTCGACCTCCTTCTTGAACTCGGGCGCGTACGTATCGGGGCTCGCCCACCCGAGATCGCCGCCGCTGCCCGCCGAGCTCGGGTCCTTGGAGTTGGCCTGCGCGATCGCTCCAAAGTCCTGTCCGTGCAGAATCTCCTGGCGCAGCTGCTCGAGCTTCTCCTTGATGGTCGCATCGTCCTCGAGGTCGTTGGTCCGCATCAAGATCTGGCGGACGTGGACCTCATCGACCACCACCTTCTGCCCCGTATCGCGCACGCTGTTGAGCTTGACGATGTTGTATCCGTTCGGCGCGCGAACGGGCGGACTGACCGCGCCGGGCTTGAGCTTCAAAATGGCGTCCGAGAGAAACGTCGGCAGCTCGGTTCCCTTGCGCCAGCCGAGCGATCCGCCCTGAAGCGCGGTGTCGCTGTTCGAGTAGGCGATCGCGAGCTTGGCGAAGTCCTCGCCGGACTTCGCGCGCCGATACACGTCCTGAGCGCGCTGCGCGGCCTGCTCGAGCTGCGCGGGCGTTGCGTTCTCCGGCACCGCGATGAGGATGTGGGAGAGGTTGTACTCGCTCGTGTCCGAGGGATGCTGCGCCTCGCGCGCGAGATACTGATCGATCTCGCGCGGCGTGACCGTGATGTGCTGGAGAACATCCCGCCTGCGCAGCAGCTCGAAGATGTACTGGCGTCGGATCGCCTCGCGGTAGGACGTGTAATCGATCCCCTGCTGGGCGAGCGCATCGGGGAGCTGCGAGAGCGTCATCCCATTGCGCTGCGCGATGTCCTGCAGCGCATCGTTCAGCTGCTCGTCGGGGATCTTGATGCCGTCGTGGTCCGCCTCCTGCATCTCGAGCTCCTGGACGATGAGCTGCTCGAGCACCTGGTGGCGCAGCACGTTCTCCGCAGGCAGCTCGGCTTTCTGGTCCTTCAGCCGTCCGGTCACGAGCGCGAGCTCGTTGTCGACCTCGCTCGCGAGCACCACGCCGTCGTTCACGACGGCGGCGATCCGGTCGAGCGGGACGCCCCGGGTGGCGAGGTCGCGGGTCTGCGCGTGCGCGACGCCACCCGCGGCGAAGAGCGCGAGAAGCGCGCCGAGGATTCCGCGCCGCAACACACCGCTCCCGCGCCGCAGCGAGAGGGGCCTGCGAGCGAGCAAAGCCCAGGATGGGTAGGCCAGCTTTTCCATAACTTTTAACGATTTAACGAGGGAGGTGAGTATCCCCGAATCGCCGTTCCGAGGAAAGCGTCGGTAGCGGGTCCGACACCGGCGAGCCCACTAAGTTGCAGCTGGAACATGAAGGCGGTGTCCTGCTGGCCCGTGCCGTTGATGAGGTAGCGCCGGGCGAGCAGCCGGACGCGCCAGCAGCAGGCCCGATACTCGAAGCCCAACAGGCGGTCGAGGCCCTCGTGCGCGTCGAGGTCGTACACCCAGCGCGCGAGGAGGTGCCAATTGTGGGCGATCGGCCACGCGCCCGAGACCTCCGCCTGATTGAGGCTCTGATCCTGGGTGAAGCTTGGGCTCGGCACGCCCAGGGCGACGGGAAGCTCACCGGGTGTGGCGAGGGCCGAGGGGAGCACGACGTCGCGCTGGTACCGGTAGGCAATGTTGATGACGCTCTCGGCTTCCGGCTTGTACTGCAGCTGCACGAAGGTGCGCTCCTCCTGCGACTGCGAGGGGTTCCAATCGAGGTTGAGGTCCACGTTCCAGTTCTGGTAGGCGCTCACCACGAACTCCCCGACGAGGTCGGATTTCTCGCGCCCGTCGAGGTACTCCCCCGGCAGCTGCACGCGCGGAGTCTCGATGTAGTACGCCTGTCCGAGCGTCGCGGTGAGGTACTGCTGTCCGCTCGAGGTGTCGAGCAGCCGGCTCGTGACGCCGGCCGTGACCTGGTCGGCGTCGCTGATACGGTCGTCGCCCACGTAGCGATTGGTGCGGAACAGCTCGACCAGATTGAGGTCGGGGAGCGCCGTATCGAACAGCGGCAGCTGATCCTGGTCTCGATAGGGAACGTAGAGGTAGAGCATGCGGGGCTCGAGCGTGAGCGTCCGGTCGTCGCCGGGGCCGAGCAGCCGGTCGAACTTCAGGCCGGCATCGAAGCTCGTGATCGGGAGCGAGCGCGAGGGAGAGCGCTCCGCGCCCGGCAGAACGTTGTCGAGCTCGTACTGCGTGTAGCGCCAAGCGAGGCTCGAGCGGATGAAGTAGCCGGGATCCTCGTAGTCGAGCCCGACGTTCGGCATGACATCGAGGCGCCAGCCGTTGACGCCCACCGCGCGGGTGAAGTCGACCAGCTCCGAGTCGAACCCGTAGTGGAGGATCTGCGAGGGTCCCCACCCGAAGTCTCCGTCCGCCCACAGCCACGGCGCGCGGGTGTAAGGGCGGTACTCGTCGGGGAGGTACTGGGCGGGGACGGGCAGCTGCACGGCGACCGGCTGGTATTGCTGTGCCTCGGCCCCAAGGTTCCAGTACTCGTCGCGGTAGGTCACCTCGGCGAGGCGCTCGAGGAACGCCGTGCTCGTCGTCTCGGGACCGGTGCCGAAATCCTGAAAGTAGAGCGGATCGCTCACGTTCGCGGCGTCGACCAGCATGCGGACGTTGTCCGGCAGCGTCGCGACATCGTGAAAGGTGACGAAGCTGCGGTCGGAGCTGCCGACCTCGCCCGCGGGTAGGCCCGCGGCCGCGGCGGCGGTGAGGAGACTGCTCTGCTCGGCGTCGAAGCGCTGGTCGTCCGGCAGAAAGTGCCACTGCAGCTCTCCCTCCTGCATGTCGGTGAGGAAGCGCGCGTCTCCCGCGAGATCGATGCCGCGGCGCGAGTAGTACATCGGCGAGAAGGTGAGATCCGCGTTCGGCGCGATGTTCCAGTAATAGGGCACCTGCAGCTCGAACCCGCTGATCGAGCTGTTGCCCGCGCTCGGGAAGAGAAAGCCGCTCTTGCGCTCGTTGCTGAGCGGAAAGGAGAACCACGGCAGATACAGGATCGGCACGCCCTGGAAGTCGATGCTCGCGTTGCGGCCGGTGCCCACCTGCTCGTTGGTGTCGAGCCTCAAGGTCTGCGCGTGCAGCTGCCACGACTGGTCGGTCATGCGGCAGGTCGTGAACGTGACGCCCTTGAGATTGAGGATGCCCTTCGGCGTCAAGTCGAGGAGCTGCGCCGAGCCGTGCCCGTAGCGCTGCCGCAGATCGAACTGCGCGGATTGCACCTCGGCACCGGCGGCCGGAGAGTACTTCCCGTCGCTGCCGCTCAGCCGCACGATCGGGTCCTGGTAGGTAACCGAGCCCTTGACCGTGAGGGCTTTCGTGGCGCTGTCGTATTGCGCGTCGTCGGCGTGGATCTCACGGTCGCCCTGCCGTGCCACGACGTGACCCTGCAGAACCGCGTTGCCGTTCAGCCCGAGGGTCGCTCGGTCGCTGGAGGTGGCGAGCCCCGCGCTGAGACTCGGCTTGGTCTCCTTGGCGAACGGGCCGCGGCCGCTCGTGGGATCGGACGGGCAGAGCAGCCCGTCGGCGTGCACGATGCCGCAGACCACGGCCGCCCATAGGGAGAGCGCCAGACGATACGCCTGCCCCGGGCGTGACGGCCGGCACAGCGGCGGCAATGGACGCGGAGGCAGCATGCGGCTCGGCATTATAATGGCATGCCGCCGCCGTTCCGCCCTCGAAGCCTCACTGCATTGTAAAACTCCATGTCCCACGACGACGCGCGCCTCGCGCTGGTCCTCGATTGGCTCGCCCGCGACGTTCGGCTCGATGTCGAGCGCATCGAGCCGGCCTCGAGCGATGCGAGCTTTCGCCGCTACTTTCGCGTGTTCCATCGCCGCGGGACGCTCGTCGTCATGGACGCCCCGCCGCCGCGCGAGGATGTGCGACCCTACATCAAGGTGAGCGGGATGCTCGAGGCCCTCGGCATCCACGTCCCACGCATTCACGAGTCGGACGAGCGCCGCGGGCTGCTGCTTCTCGAGGATCTCGGAGCGACTCCGTACCTCTCGCGGCTCAAGGCCGGCGCCGACCCCGAGGCCCTGTACGGCGACGCCCTCGATGCGCTCGCGGACATCCAGGCGCGGGGGCGGGAGGCGGCGAGCGCTCTCGCCCCCTACGATCGCGAGGTCCTCCTGCGCGAGATGACGCTCATGCCGGAATGGCTCTGCGGGCGGCACTTGCAGATCGAGCTCACTCGCGAGGAGCGGCAGCTCCTCGCCGGGAGCTTCGAGCTGCTGATCCGCGAGGCGCTCGCGCAGCCCCAGGTCTTCGTGCACCGCGACTACCACTCCCGCAACCTGATGGTGGTCGAGCCGCGCAATCCCGGAGTGCTCGACTTCCAGGATGCGCTGCGGGGGCCGATCGGCTACGACCTCGTCTCGCTGCTGAAGGACTGCTACATCGCCTGGCCGAGGGAGCGCGTCACGAGGTGGCTGAGCGCATACCGCGGGCGGCTTCTCGCCCGCGGCGCGCACTGGGCCGGCAGCGACGCCGAGCTCACGCGCTGGCTCGACGTCATCGGCGTGCAGCGCCATCTCAAGGTGCTCGGCATCTTCGCCCGGCTCTGGTATCGCGACGGCAAGCCGGGCTATCTCGCCGATCTGCCGCTGACGCTGCGCTACGTGCTCGAGACGTGCGCGGCGTATCCCGAGCTCGCCGAGCTCGGGCGCTTCCTCGAGAGCCGCGTGGCGCCGGAGCTGGCGCGCGCGAATGCGCGCGTGGCCGCGCAGCCGGCCGCATGAGGGTGGCGTGAGGGCGGGATGCATGAAGGCGGCCCCGCCGCACGCAGCGCGCCCGAAGGCCGCAGACCTGAAGGCGGCGGCATGAAGGCGATGGTCCTCGCGGCGGGGCGCGGCGAGCGGATGCGGCCGCTCACCGATACCGCGCCCAAGCCGCTTCTGGCGGCCGGCGGCAAGCCGCTGATCGGCTACGTGCTCGCAGCGCTCGCTCGCGCCGGCATCCGGGACATCGTCGTGAACCTCTCCTGGCTCGGCGATCAGATCCGCGCGGCGCTCGGCACGGGCGCCGAATACGGTCTGCGCCTCACGTACATCGACGAGGGACCCGTCGCGCTCGAGACCGGGGGCGGGATATTCAACGCGCTGCCTCTGCTCGGATCTGCGCCGTTCCTGGTGGTCAACGGGGATGTTTGGACGGATTTCGCGTTCGGCAGCCTGACGCTCGACGATCGGGCGGATGCTCGCATCGTCCTGGTGCCGAATGCGCCTCATCATCCGCGCGGAGACTTCGGGCTCGAAGGCGATTCGGTGATTCGCAGCGAGACGGAGCGCTACACCTACTCGGGCATCGGGCTCTACCGTCCCGAGTTTTTCGCGGGCTGCCGCCCGGGACGGTTCCCGTTGCTTCCGCTTCTGCTGCGGGCCATCGACGCTCGTCGGCTGCGCGGGCAATGCTACCGAGGGACGTGGGTCGACATCGGATCGCCGGAGCGGCTGGCCGAGCTCGATGCTCAGCTGCGCCGCGCGCCGCCGGCCTCGCCACGAGCGTCGACTCCGCCCTCGGCGTCGACTCCACCGTCGGCGGCGCCGCCGCCTTCGACGACGGCATGAGGCGCCGGCATGTCGCGCGCCACGGCGGATCGACGACCCTCGTTCTCGTACGGCCGCGCGGTACTGCACCACTGCGATTGCCTCGAGTGGCTGCGTGGCGAGCCGGCCTCGAGCATCCACGCCGTCGTGACGGACCCGCCGTACGGCCTGAGCGAGTACTCGCCGGAGCAGCAACGGAAGCTGCGGAGCCGGCGCGGGGGAGTGTGGCGCATTCCGCCCGCGTTCGACGGCGCCGAGCGCTCGCCGCTGCCGCGGTTCACGGTGCTCACGGCGGAGGACCTCGCCGCGCTCGATCGGTTCTTCTTTGAATGGGGCCGCGCGCTCATGCCGGCGCTGGTTCCCGGCGCCAACGTGGTCGTCGCGAGCCACCCGCTCGTCTCGTTCATCGTCGCCGGCGCGCTCGCTCGCGCGGGGCTCGAGCGCCGAGGCGAGATCGTCCGGCTGGTCATGACGATGCGCGGCGGAGACCGTCCCAAGGCCGCTCACGAGGAGTTCGCGGGCGTAAGCGTGATGCCGCGCTCGATGTGGGAGCCGTGGCTGCTGTTCCGCAAGCGCCTGCAGGGCCGGGCGCAGGACAACCTGCGCCGCTGGAAGACCGGCGGGCTCAGACGGCCCTCCGACGACAAGCCCTTCGGTGACGTCATCCGCTCGGCTCCAACTCACAAGTCCGAGCGCGAGCTCGCGCCGCACCCGAGCCTCAAGCCGCAGCGCTTCCTGCGTGCGCTGGTGCGAGGTGTCCTGCCGCTCGGGGAGGGCGTGGTTCTCGATCCCTTCGCCGGCTCCGGCTCGACGCTCGCCGCAGCCGAGGCCGTGGGCTACGCGAGCATCGGAGTGGAGAGAGACCCTCGCTACTTCGCGCTCGCGCGCAGCGCGATTCCGAGGCTGGCCGCGCTCGGGAGCGAGCGATCGGAGAGGGAGCGATCCGAGAGGCGAGCCGGGACGGTGAGACCCGGGAGGGGGCGATCCGAGAGGGGGCGACGTGAGGGCGGGCGAGCCGGGAGGGGACGAGCCCCTGCGGTACAATCATGAGCATGTCCGAGCTCGAGCGCATCGCGATCGTGGAGGAGCCTGCGCGCACGCCGCGGGGGCCGGGGGAGGCCCGCAGCGGCGAGAAGTACGTGACGCCGCAGGGCTTCACGGCCATTCGCGACGGTATCAAGGCTCGCGGCGGCGAGCCGGGCGCACGCCCGGTGTCGCTGTCGAAGCCGCCCTGGCTCAGGGTGAGGGTGCCCACCGGCGCGGGCTTCAGCGCGGTGAGAGCCGCCGTCCACGAGCACCGGCTCGCCACGGTTTGCGAGGAGGCGAAGTGCCCGAACATCGGCGAATGCTGGAACGCGGGCACCGCGACCCTCATGCTGATGGGCGCGGTCTGCACGCGCGCATGCCGCTTCTGCTCGGTCGACACGGGAAATCCCCGCGGGTGGCTCGATCCGGATGAGCCCGTCAACGCAGCGCGCACGGTCGAGCTCATGCGGCTGCGGTACGTGGTGCTCACGTCCGTCGACCGCGACGATCTACCCGACGGTGGCGCGGGTCACTACGCCGCCTGCGTGCGCGCCATCAAGGAGCGCAATCCCGCGACGGCCGTCGAGGCGCTCACGCCCGACTTCCAGGGCGTCCTCGCGGATGTGGAGACGGTCGTCGATGCCGGGATCGAAGTGTTTGCGCAGAATCTCGAGACCGTACGGCGCCTGACGCATCCGGTGCGGGACCCCCGCGCGGGCTACGAGCAGACGCTGCGCGTGCTCGAGCATGCGAAGCGCCATGCGCCCAAAGTGCTCACCAAGACGAGCCTCATGCTGGGGCTCGGGGAGACCGACGACGAGATCGCCACGACGCTCGACGATGTGCGCGCTGCGCGCGTGGACATCCTGACGCTCGGACAATATTTGCGCCCGACGCTCCATCACCTGCCGGTGGAGCGTTACGTGACACCCGCCGAGTTTGACCGGTACCGCGAGTGGGCGCTCGAGCGAGGCTTCCTCGAATGTGTCTCCGGGCCGCTCGTGCGCTCGAGCTACCGCGCCGAGCAGGCGCTCGACCGCAACAATGCCGGGCTCGACAACAGCGCGCTCTCCGCAGCGCGTTGAGGAGCCTGCCGGCGTGACCGCATCTGCGCCCGCGCTCGCGCCTGCAACCGGCCGGACAACGGCGACCGTTCACGCAACCGCGCCCGTCGTCCGCCGTCTCGGGCTCGTCGAGTACGAGCCGACTTGGCGCGCGATGCAGCGCTTCACCGACGAGCGCGGCGCCGCGACAGCCGACGAGATCTGGCTCCTCGAGCACCCGCCGGTGTTCACGCTCGGGATGGCCGCCCGGCGCGAGCACGTGCTCGCACCGGGCGACATTCCGGTCATCCAAACGGACCGCGGCGGACAGGTGACCTATCACGGGCCGGGACAGCTCGTCATCTATCCGCTCCTCGATCTGCGGCGCAACGGCTTCGGCGTGCGAGATCTCGTCGCCGCGCTCGAGCGAACGGTGATCGACTACGTGGCCGAGCTCGGCATCGACGCGCACTCGAGGCGGGATGCGCCCGGCGTCTACGTCGGAGGCCGCAAGCTCGCGAGCGTGGGGCTGCGCATCCGCCGCGGCGCGAGCTATCACGGTCTCGCCCTCAACGTGAGCATGGACCTCGAGCCCTTCGGGCGCATCGACCCCTGTGGATACGCCGGCCTCGAGATGACGCAGCTCGCCGCGCTCGCGGGGCCGATCTCGCTCGAAGAGGCGATGCGCGGCATCGAGCCGCATTTGTTGCGGGCGCTGCGCCTCGCCTGACCCACCTGCGGCTTGCGGCGCCCGGGGACTCGGCGTACTGCGGCCGGCCGCGCGTGTCGTAAACTACGGGCATGGACTTCGACGCTCACCGTCGCCGCTTCCTCGCGGGCCTCAGCGGGCTCGCGGTGCGCGCCGCGGCCGCGGTCGCCTCCGTCCCGCTCGGCGCACAGCTCGCGCGCGCGGCGAGGCGCGTCAGGCTGCTCAATGTCTCGTACGATCCCACCCGCGAGCTCTACAGCGACTACAACCCGGCGTTCGCGCGGTACTGGCGCGCGCAGTCCGGGCAGATCGTGAACGTCCTTCAGTCACACGGCGGATCGGGTACACAGGCGGAATCGGAGATCAACGGCCTCCCCGGGGACGTCGTCACGCTCGCGCTGGCGGGCGACATCGACGCCATCGCAACGCAGGGCAAGCTGCTGCCGCTCAACTGGCAAAGCCGCCTGCCCGACAACAGCGCTCCCTACATCTCGACCATCGTATTCCTGGTGAGGCGCGGCAATCCCAAAGGACTTCGCGACTGGGGCGATCTCATCAAGCGCGGCGTCGCCGTCATCACTCCAAATCCCAAGACCTCCGGTGGCGCGCGCTGGAATTACCTCGCCGCCTGGGCATGGGCGCTCCGCCAGCCCGGAGGCAGCGACGCGACGGCGAGGCAGTTCTTGCGCCGGCTGTACAAGCAGGTGCCGATTCTCGACACCGGCGCGCGTGGGGCGGCCACCACGTTCGCGCAGCGGCAAATCGGCGATGTCCTGCTCGCGTGGGAGAACGAGGCGTTCCTCGCGATGAGAGAGATCGGCGCGCAGAAGCTGCAAATCGTCGTGCCCACGGTGAGCATCCTCGCGGAGCCCTGTGTCGCCTGGGTGGACGAGGTCGTCTTGCGGCACGGCACGCGCGAGGTCGCCGAGGCGTACCTGCGGTATCTCTACAGCAGGGAAGGGCAGGAGATCATCGCGCGCCATTACTACAGGCCGCGCGATCCGCAGGTCGCCGAGCAATACGCGGGGCAATTCCCGAAGCTGGCGCTGGCGACCGTCGCGGAGTTCGGTGGCTGGGCGAAGGTGCAGAAGGAGCACTTCGCCGACGGCGGCATCTTCGATCAGATCACGGCGCACTGAGCCGGCGCGTCTCACTGCGCCGAATCG
>JASHSR010000081.1 GCA_030038645.1 Gammaproteobacteria bacterium | reverse complement strand
TCGGCATGGATGTCGGATCCGCTGAGGTGCAAGGTCGCCTCGGCCTTCTGCCTGAGCTTCTCAACCGTGAGGATGCAGTGCACGTCGATCACCTGGTCGCAGTGGCGCGCGATGCGGTCGAGCAGCTTCTTCTCGACGTATTCACGCAGCGCAGGGGTGATTTCGACGTGATGACCCGTGAGGTTGAGCCGCATAAGCCGTCTCCTTGTCGGTGGACGCGTTACATCTGTCTCGATCCCGCTCGCCTCCGCTCGTTCGAAGGCGCGATCCCGAGGCTCTCACGATACTTGGCGACCGTGCGGCGCGCCACCGGGATGCCCTCGCCCGAGAGCAGCTCCGCGATGCGCCCGTCGCTCAGGGGACTTTCCGTGTCTTCCTCCTTGATGAGCTTCTTGATCTTCGCCCGGATCGCGGTCGATGAGGTTCCCGAGCCGTCGGCGCCCTCGACCTGGCTCGAGAAGAAGTAGCGTAGCTCGAACACGCCGCGCGGCGTGTGCATGTACTTGCCCGAGGTGACGCGCGAGATGGTGGACTCGTGCATCTCCACGGCCTCGGCGATGTCCTTGAGGATCATCGGCCGCATGTGCTCCTCCCCGTGCTCGAGGAAGGCGGCCTGGCGCTCGACGATCGAGCGCGCGACCTTGATCAGCGTGTCGTTGCGGATCTCGAGGCTCTTCAGCAGCCAGCGCGCCTCCTGAAGCTGCGCGCGCATGCTCGCATGGCTCGAGCTGCGGCCGATGAGGCTCGCGTAGCTGTGATTGAGCCGCACGCGGGGCAGCGTCGCCGCGTTGATCTCGACGGCCCAGCCGTGGTCGGTGCGGCGCACGAAGACATCCGGCACCACGTACTCGGCGGCGCCGCTGCTCACCATCGCGCCGGGCCGGGGGTGGCAGCTGCGCACGAGCAGCAGCGCGGACGCGAGCTCCTCCTCGCTCGTGCGCAGCTCGCGCCGCAGCAGCGAGAGCTCGCGGCCGCCCACGCGCTCGAGGTGGTGGCGGGCGATCTCGATCGCGACGGCGAGCCCGGGCGTGTCGGGTCCGAGCTGCCGCAGCTGCAGCTCGATGCACTCGCCGACCGAGCGGGCGGCGATGCCGGGAGGGTCGAGCTGCTGGACACGCTGCAGGACTTCCTCGACGGCGGTCGACTCGACCTCGATCTCGGGCCTCAAGGTATTTGCGATCTCGGCGAGGGACTCGGTGAGATAGCCATCGTCGTTGATGGCATCGACGATGGCGCTGGCGATGGCAAGCGAGCGCGGATCGAGGCGCGCGAGCTCGAGCTGCCAGAGCAGATGCTCCTGCAGCGATTCGCCGGAGGAATCGGCGAACTCCTGCTGGCGATCGTCGTCGTCTCCGCTCCAAGGGCTCTCCGATGGGCCGGTGCTCTGCTCGCCCCAGTGGTCGTCCACGACTTCGACCTGGGCCTCGGGGGCGGGCGCAGCCGGCTCCGCCTCGGGCGCCGGGGCCTCGACGCCGTCGAGCGTGGCTTGAGTCTCGGTGTCGGTCTCCTCGACCGGCTCGAGCATCACGTTGCTCTCGAGCAGCTCGCGAATGTGCGCCTGCAGCTCGAGCGCCGGGAGCTGCAGAAGTCGGATGGCCTGCTGCAGCTGCGGAGTCATGGTCAGTTGCTGACCCAGCTTGAGCTGCAGGGACGGTTTCAGCATGGTTTTTGCACGAAGGGACTCGGCCCTATCCTAAGCCTTTGAAACTACTGTGGTTCCCCTCCGCGATCAGTCCTCAGAGACGGAACGATTCTCCCAAGTACACCTCACGGACTTGGGGGTTGGCAAGGATTTCTTCCGCAGATCCGGAGGCGATCACGATTCCCTGATTGACGATGTACGCGCGGTCGCAAACGCCGAGCGTCTCGCGCACGTTATGGTCGGTGATGAGCACGCCGATGCCGCGGCCGGTCAGCTCGCGCACGATGCGCTGGATGTCGAGCACCGAGAGCGGATCGACGCCGGCGAACGGCTCATCGAGCAGCATGAAGCGGGGATCGGCCGCGAGGGCCCGCGCGATCTCGACGCGTCGCCGCTCGCCTCCGGAGAGCGACAGGCCGAGCGTTCTGCGCACGTGGCCGATGCGCAGCTCCTCGAGCAGCTCCTCGAGCCGCCGCTCGCGAGCCGCGCGGTCGAGATCCTCGCGCGTCTCGAGGATGGCGAGCACGTTGTCCTCGACCGAGAGCTTGCGGAACACCGAGGCTTCCTGGGGCAGGTAGCCGATGCCGAGCTGCGCGCGGCGGTGCATCGGGAGGAACGTCACGTCGCGATCGCCGATGTAGATGCGTCCCGCCTCGCTCGCGATGAGTCCCACGATCATGTAGAAGGCCGTCGTCTTGCCGGCGCCGTTCGGGCCGAGGAGGCCGACGACCTCGCCCTCCCGCAGCTCGAGCGAGAGGTTCCGGACGACGGGACGGGACTTGTAGCTCTTGGCGATTCCCTGTGCCCGAAGCGTCTGCGCCGTCACGGAGGCGTTCCCGGCTCGTCGCCCTTGCGCGGCGCGGCGGGGACGGCCGCGCCTGCG
>JASHSR010000080.1 GCA_030038645.1 Gammaproteobacteria bacterium | reverse complement strand
CAGCGCTCGGGGCCGACGGTCTCGATGAGCAGCCGCAGGGCGCCCGGCGTGTAGAGGACGGTATCGAAGTAGAGCTTCTTCAGGCGCGTGGAGAAGCGGCGGTTGCCGCGCAGCGAGGCGGACTCGAACCGGCCGAGCTGGTACGGAATGGCGCCGCCCCCGTGAGAGACGAGGATCTTCAGATCCGGAAAGTCGTCGAGCACGGCCGAGTTGACGAGGTTGTAGACCGCGATCGATTCCTCGTTGATGAAGTGCAGCGTGTACGGCGTGCGCTCCGAGCGCGAGCCCGTCGAGTGAATGTGCGCAGGCACTCCGAGCTCGCACAGCTTCTCGTAGAGCGGATACCAGTACCGCTCGCCGAGCCCGGGCGCTTCCGTGCCGCTCAACTCGAACGGATCGGGGTTGAGCAGGCAGCCCTTGAATCCGAGCTGCCTCACGCAGCGCTCGAGCTCGGGGAACACCCGCTCGATCGGCTCGCCCGCCGCCTGCGGCAGGCCGCAGATCGGCACGAAGCGGTCGGGGAAGAGCTTGCACTGGCGGGAGATGAGAGTGTTGACCTCCTCCGTGAACCAGTGGACGAGCTTGCCCGGCCGCTCGGAGTGCATCATTTGGAACGGACGCGGCGAGATGAGCTGAAGATCCGTGCCGTGCCGCTTGAGCAGATCGAGGTGCCCGGCCGGCCCGATCTCGGTCTTGTTCGCCGCGGCGATCAGCTGCTCGTCGGAGACGCGCACGCCGCCGCGGCCGTGAGAGCCGCGATGCGCGAGCAGCGTCCCCTTGTATGCCCACAGCTCGATCGGCGCGCTGATGTGGCCATGGCAATCGATGATCATGCTGGTTCTCCTCGAGCTCACGGTCCGCGGAGCATGTGCTCGTACTCGGCGCCCATCACCTCGGTGATCGACCGGCCCTCGGCGAGCCGGCCGATCATCGCCGCCTCGCGCTCGGCGATCGCCTCCGCGACCCTCAGCACCTCGGCGATTCGATCCGGCCGCACGAAGATGACGCCGCTCGCATCCGCGAGCGCGTAATCGCCCGGATGAACCGTGATATCCGCGATTTGAACGGGAACGTCCGTGCCCGATTCGTGGATCCGGCCGCGCGCGGTGCGCGCGGTAATGCTGCGGCTGTAGACCGGAAACGCGAGCTCCCGCGCCTCGTCGACATCGCGCACCGGACCGTCGGCGATGACGCCGGCGATCCCCCGCATCCGAGCCGCGCGCGACAGTATTCCGCCCCAGCAGGCCGCATCGAAGCTCGTGCGCTGCTCGATCACGATCACCTCGCCGGCCGAGCAGGCCTCGATGGCGGCCGTCCCAAGATGTCTCGGCGGATGATGGGAGAGCGGGGTCGGGCCGGCCGCCAGCTTGACCGTATGCACGCGCCCGAAGATCCGGGCCGGAATGCCGACCGGGGGGAGCCCGGTTACGCAGCCGGCGAGCGACAGCTTGTCGAGCGCGTCCGACAGCGCGCAGCTGTCGAGACGGGCGAGCCGGCGCAGCGCCTCGACGGGGTCGTTGACGGACATGGCGGCAGTCGGCCCGCGCTCAGCGCCAGTAGACGAAGCCATTGGCCGTGCCCGTCCCGGCCTCCGAGCGATAGCACGGCTGATAATCGACCACCTCGCCGCTGAGCTCGGTGTCGAACAGGGCTCCCGCGGCGGCGATCCAGTTCTTGAGCTCCGAGGAGCCGGACTGCAGGTAGCGCTCGTCGATGCCACAGAGCGCTTCCGCGTCGCGCCGGCGCAGCGCGTCGAATATCCTCTCGTCGAGGGCCTCGTCGATCACGAAGTGGCTCATGCCCCCCGAGCCGAATACCGCGACTCGCCGCTGCGGCGGCCACGACCGGATGGCGCGGCCGACGAGCCGCCCGAGCTCGAAGCAGCGCCGCGCCGTCGGCTGGTTGGGAGGGAAGAACGTATTGAGGATGATCGGCACGTTCGGGACGACGCGATCGCGCATGATCTGCCGATAGATGAACCCGAACGCATGCGGCATCCCGCTCGACCAGTGGCCGGGATGAACCGGCAGGCGCAGGGAGGTCGCAACGTCGAAGCCCGACGCCATCGCGAGCTCGATGATGTGCACGGCGAGATCGGGCAGGCCCGGATACTCCGTGTACTGCGGCGGACTGTGACCCCACTCGGCTTCGTGGATGCCGGGCGGCATGCGTGCCACCTGCTCGGGCGTCGCCGGCTGGTCCCAGAGCGTCGGCCCCCTGAACACGGTGATGGCGGGGATCACGTCGTCGAGGAAGAGCTCGGTCTGATCGTTTCCCATGATGACGGCCACGTCGGGCGCCACGGCCGCGAAAGCATCGGCCATGCGCTCGATCGCCCGGCCGCAGGCCGCCGCGCGTTTCTCCCGCTCCTCGAGCGTGCACTGGGCGGCGAGGCGCTCGGCCTTGCGCAGCTCGACGAGCGTGTCGAAGTCGTACGTGCCGCCGCGGAACGGATGGTCCTTCTTCTTGCGGTCCGCCGGCACTCTGAGCAGCCACTGCTCGGGCGTGCTCGACAGCGTCGGCCCGTGAGAAGTCCACATGCCAAGGACGATGCGAGCCATCCGCTCAGCTCACCGTTCGATTCCAGTAGTCCTCCATCCGGCGGCGCATTGCCGCATCCGGCAGCATCCCGCGCCCGGCGCGCTGGTCGTCCACAAGATGGGCGACTTCCGTCGTGCCGGGTATGACGCACGTGACGGCCGGATGCGAGACCGCGTATTTGAGGAGGAACTGCGCCCAGCTCGTCACGCCGATGTCGTGAGCCCAGGGCGGCAGCTTGCTCGCCGCCGCCCGCCGCATGAGCCGGCCGTGCACGAGGGGGAGATTCACGAGGACCGCGGTCTTGTGCTCGATTGCCAGGGGAAAGATCGTCTTCTCGGCGTCGCGGTTCGCGATGGAGTAATCGACCTGGATGAAGTCGAGCGGATACTTGCGCATCACATCGATCATGTCGTCGTGCTGGGGAACGCGCGAGGTCGTAACACCGTAGTAGCGGATCCGCCCGGCGCTCTTCCACATCTCGAGCAGCGGTATCAGCGTATCCACCCCGCTCAGGTTGTGGACCTGCAGCAGATCGACCTTACGCGTGCGCAGCCGCTTGAGCGAGCGCTCGAAGCTCTCGGCGCCGCCGACGCCGCCGCCGAAGAAATCGCCCCCCGCCGTGAGCTTCGTCGCGAGGAACGTCGAGCCGCGCAGACCCGAGTCGGCGAGCGCATCGCCGATGAGCTCCTCACTCTCGCCGTAGGACGCCGCGGTGTCGATGACGGTGCCGCCGAGCTGGTGCATCCGCACGATCTCCGCGCGGATGTCGTTGCTGTCCGCGCCGTCGAACGAATCGGTGCCGAGGCCGATCACCGGCAGGCGCTCTCCTGTCGAGGGAATCGGCTTGGTGATCAGGGGCTCCGGGTCGCCGGGGGCGGCGGCCGCGAGCCGGCCGCAGGCCGCCCCGAGGCAGGCGAGGAGTCCGGCTTGCAACGCGTCGCGTCGCGAGAGGCTCGAACGGCTAGGTGCGTCCATGGGAGGTGCCAGCTCGTGGGGGTCGGAATCGCGCTTATACGGCGGCGACGCTCAAAATGCCAGCCGGCGGCGGCCGCGCCGCTGCGGACCCGAGTGGTCGACAAAGTGCAGGGCCTCTGCGAGCGGGGCTCGGACGGTCGAGGCTTCGCCCCGACTCTGCCGGCACCTGCTCAAGCTCCGCCCAGGCTTCACTCAGACTCCGCCAACGCCCCACTCAGACTCCGCCGAGGCTTCATTCAGGTCCGCCGAGGCTCCACTCAGGCTCCCCGCCGAGGCTTCACTTGGCTCCACCGAGGGTCCACTCAGGCTCGGCTCAGGTCGTGCCCGCGGCTCCAGCATCGACTGTCGTAATCTCACCACAGATGGGCCTGTCGGAAGAATAGACGATTGCGCACTGGACATAGTCTATGTATGATCTCAAGCGTTCGTTTTTCCGGTGCATTTTGACCTGAGCATGAATTTTGCTGCAATGAGGTCGGGAAAGCTGCACCGCAGTTGATGCGAGAAGCGGACAACCCTTGAAGGAGTCGAGAAAGTTCAGAAATTCGGGCGATCGACGCGAGCACGGGAAGGCGGCCGCCGCTTTGGCAGCCGTCCGGAACGAACGGCGTGAACCGACACGCAGCTTGAGGATGGGCCGGAGCCGCGAGGCTCCAACGTTCCAGCCGTAAAGAATTGTTGCCCGCGACGACCCAGCGCCAGGTGCGACCGGCTTCTCTCGCCAGCGCGCCGGCCGGAGCTGACTCCGATCGACCCGGTCGATGCAATTGAGACCTGAGGCCCCGCTTTCGCGGGGCTTTTTTTTGGACGAGGTGTTACTGACC
>JASHSR010000079.1 GCA_030038645.1 Gammaproteobacteria bacterium | reverse complement strand
AGATGTGGTCCATGACCATCGCGATCCGCCCCGGGTAGCGGATCGTCGCGCCCGGCAGCTTCTCGAAAGTCTTGATGCAGCGCCAGCTCGCGGTATGGCTCATGTAGAGGTCCGGCTCGACCTCGACGATCGCTCCCGTCACCAGAGCGGCGGAGCCGGAAGCGCGCTCGAGCGCCTTCTGCGCGAAAGTCCTAGCGGGGATCAACGCCGGGACTCCCGCTCGAGCCGGCGGGCCACGTAGGGAATCAGGCCGCCGGCATTGAGGATCAGCGTGAGGTTCTCGGGATAGGGCGGAAAAGCGAACGTGCCGCCGCTCGCCTCGATATTTCCCGCCGCGACGTCAACGAAGACCTCCTCGCCGTCGGCGATCCGCGCGACCGCCGCCGCAGATTGCACGGCAACGAGGCCGGTGTTGATGGCATTGCGGAAGAAGACTCGAGCGAAGGATTCCGCGACCACCGCCTCGATTCCGGCGCCGATGAGACAGCTCGCGGCCTGCTCGCGCGCGCTGCCGCAGCCGAAGTTCCGGCCGGCGACCAATACTTTCGCGGCGAGAAAGCGGTCCTGGAAGCCGCGGCCCAGCGGTTCGAATGCGTGCTTGGCGAGCTCCACGGGATCGATGCTGGTGAGATAGCGCCCGGGGATGATCACGTCACTGTTGACGTGGTCGCCCAGCTTCACACAGACACCCCCGACGCGCCCGCTGACATCGCTCATGGCGTGGTCGCCTCGAGAAACCATTCGGTCGGCACGTGTCTCCCGAGGCCCTTCTCCTTCGCGAGCTCGTATACCCGGGCGCCGACCGCGGCGAACTGCAGTCCCATGCCGGTGTTATTGGCGAACACGGTGATGTCGGCGTCGCCGCGGCGACCTACCGCTTTGCCTGCCAGCAGGTCTGCGAGCGAAACAATATCGTCCATCGTCATGCGACCGCGCTGGATCGGACCCAGGATGTCGACCTGGTTGTCATGCAGGATCTGCTCCTTCGATGTGACGACGAGCCGGTCCGCGCGATCGAAAGTCGCATCGTCGAGCTCACGCCGCATCGCCGTGCCATCGGGAGAGGTGATCGCCGTGACGTGCGCGCCCGGCTCGAGCCACTTTCCGGAGAAGCAGGGGTCCATCGTCGCCGTAGCGCAGGTGACGAGGTCACAGCCCTCCACGGCTTTGCGCGGCTCGCTCACCGCCACGATCCTCACCCCCTTGAACTTGGCTGCCCCTGCGGCGGCGAACCGCGCTCGGTGCGCGGGGGTCGGACTGTACACGCGCACCTCCTCGAGCGAAGGACGCACGTGAAGGAGCGCCTGCAGATGGGCCTCGGCCTGCCACCCCGAGCCGAACAGACCTGCGAGCTGCGGCCGGCTCACCGACAACTCGCGCACACCCAAGGCCGAGGTGGCGCTCACGCGCCATTTCTGCACGACGCTGTCGTGCATGATGCAAAGCGGCTCGAGCGTCGTCATGCTGTAGAGCATCACCAAGCCGACGTATGTCCCGCCGGGAGCCGCGGGCAGCAAGCGGCGCCGCTCGACGCCGTTCGCGAGCCTCTCCACGCCGACGAGGTCGGAGGTGATTCTGAGCGCCCACACACCGCTCGAGACACTGCCGCCTTCCTGGGACTTGAACCGATAGCGAAAGCCCGGATGGCCTCGGTCCTCCACCGGGAAGTAAGTGTGAGTGCGCTCGCGATTGGCCGCCCGAGCGTCGGCGTATTCCTTGTAAGCGGTCTCAAGTGACGACAGACAGTCTTGCAAAGTCAAAACGTTTTCGACGTCTTCGTTCGACAGTACCAACATGCCCTGAATGCTCCTAACAGCGAGCAGGCTGTAAGGCGTCCGGCCGCTATATGGCCTTTCGCGTTCTCGTGGCCGAGCGCCCTGGTCCGATCATCGCCGGAGCGTAGGCATCGGAACCTCCACGCACAATATGAAGTATACTGATTAATATATCAAAGGGGAAATTTGCTGTCAAATCAGCTGTACGGGGGCAAGCGAGTGAGTGACTTCACGTCGATCGACACGGCTTTCGCCGGTCTCATCGAATCCGTGGGTGGCGGGGTCGCGATCCCGCGCGCCGCGAGAACCGCGGTCGCCCAGCATACTCTCGAGATCCTGGCGGCGCTGTTCGTCGGCATGGACGTTCCCGAGATGCAGCCGCTGCTCAGCAGCCATGCACGGCCCCGTGGAAAGATCGGCGTGCCGGCGACGCGCCTGCGCTCCGAGCTCGGCCTCGCGGCCGGCCTCACGGCCGCGTTGTCGCACGCGGCGGAGACCGACCCGATCCACGCCCCCACGGTCGTCTGCCCGGCGGCCGTGACGATACCCGCCGCGCTTGCGCTCGCGCAGACGCTCGAGATTCCAGGACCTCAGTATACCGCCGCCGTCTGCGCAGGCTACGAGGCGGCCATTCACCTGGGCCGCGTATTGGATGGCGCCGCGCTGCTGTCCAAGGGCTGGTGGCCTACAGCCGTCTGCGGCGGCCTCGCCGCCGCAGCTACTTCGGCGGTCTGCATGGGCCTCACTGGGGAGCGGCTGCAGAATGCGTTCGGCCTCGCGGCTGTGCATGCGGGTGGCCTGGCCATCGGCGGTCCGGGTGCGCCGGTTGCGCGCAATCTGCTCTGCGCTCACACGGTGAGAGTCGGCGTCGACGCGGCGTTGGCCGCACGCTGCGGCGTCGCCGGCCCGCGCGATCTATTCTCAGGCCGGAGGAGCCTCCTCACGGCGTTTGGGCGGAGGCCCCTGCGCGTCGGCGGTAAGGCATCCATCGGCGCCCGATCGGGCGAGAGTTGGGCAATCCTGCAGACCAGCCTCAAGCGCTGGCCTTGCGCCCTGCAAGCGCAGAGCGCGCTCGACGCCCTCGCACGCCTCTCGAGCAACCGGATCGCAGCTGCCGTGCAGGCCATACAAATCGACCTGCCTCCCGCGATGCGGCGCATCGTGGACCGCCCGGGAGCGCCGCCGACGCGGTGGGCCGCCACGGCAAGCCTGCAGTTCCTGGCGGCCTCGCTGCTGCTCGACGGCGACATCCTCGACTCGAGGATGCAAGCAACCGGCCGCTCCGAGCCGCGTGTCCTCGATCTGATGCGGCGAATCCGTGTGTCGAGCGACTCTTCGCTGGCGCGCCGATACCCGCAGGAATGGCCGGCCCGAGTCAGGCTGCGGGACTTGCACGGCGAGGCCGCGGCGGAATCCTCTCTGCCGCCGGGACATCCGGAGCGGCCCTTGCCCTTCGAGTCCAGCGAAGGGCGTTTCCGTCGATATGCGGCGCGGCACCTCTCGCCAGAAAAATTGGATTCGGTCGTCGCATTCGTGAAAACGCTCGACAGGCAGCCCGACATCGGCGCCTTGGTCGAGCTGCTACGTCCGCAGTAGCGTGCGAGGGGCTCGCGGACGAGACACCGGTCACCTCATACGGCTTCCATCGCAGTCAGGCGAGCCCGAGCGCCTTGGCGAGACCGATGCGCTGCGGCTTCCCGGTGGGTCCCTTCGGGATCTCGGTCAGTATGCATATGGTCGCCGGGACCTTGAAGTGAGCGAGCCGCACCGCGGCGAACTCCCGTAGCTCCTTCTCCGTCGCCGCCGCGCCCTCCCGCAAAATCACCGCCGCGGCGACCTCCTCGCCGAGCCTGGCATGGGGCAGAGCGAATGTGACGCACTGTGCTACGGCCGCGTGATCCAGCAGCACTTCGTCAACCTCGCGGGGTGAGATCTTCTCGCCGCCTCGATTGATGATCTCCTTCAATCTGCCGGTGATCGTCAGATATCCGTCGACATCCATGGCGCCCTGGTCACCGGTCCGAAACCAACCTTTGGTAAAGCAATCGGCATTCGCTGCGGCGTTATTCTCGTAGCCCTCCATGACGTTCGCGCCGCGAATGGCGATCTCCCCGATGACTCCCGCGGCGACGGGATCTCCATTCGCATCGATTACCGCGACTTCCGGGCCGGCGGCGACACCCACCGTCCCGGGCTTTCGGATTCCCGGAGGCAGGGGGTTGCACGTCATCTGGTGAGCTGCCTCGGTCATCCCGTAGGCTTCGATCACGGGAGCGGAGAATACGCGCTCGAGCTCGCGAACGAGTTGCGGCGCAAGTGCCGAAGAGCACGAGCGGATGAAGCGCAATGGATTGGCCTTGATGATCTTGCCGTTCCCGGACGCGCGCGCGACGATCGCCTGATGCATGGTGGGCACGGCCGTGTACCACGTCGGCCGGGCCTGATCCATCCATCCGAAGAACTTGAGGGCATTGAATCCCGGCGTGCAAAAGACCTCGCCGCCGGCAGACAGGGGCGCGAGGATGCCCGCGATCAACCCATGAATGTGGAACAGCGGCATGATATTGAGGCCGCGGTCCTCCGCCCCGAACTTCGTCGTCGCGCGGATGTTCCGCGCCGACGCCGCGACGTTGCGCTGAGTCAGCGGCACGATCTTGGGACGCGATGTCGTGCCCGAGGTGTGAAGGACGATCGCCACATCGCCCGCCTGCGCTGCCCCGGGGGCGCCCGCCGCGGCCGGGATTCCCTCGGCGGGAAACCGAAGCTCGAAGCTCCCGGCGCCCTGCAGCGGGGTCGGCTGCAGGCGCACGATCGGGATACCACGCTTGCCTGCCACATCGATCGCCGGCGAGTCGCTCGATCCACTCACGATGAGAACTTTCGCTCCCAGATCGGAGAGATAGAACTCGAATTCCTCGGCTCGGTAGGCCGGATTGAGCGGCGCCGTAGTCGCGCCTGCCGCAACGCACAGGAATGCCGCGGCCATCTCCGGACCGTTGCCCAGGACGATCGCAACTCGGTCGTTACGTCCGATGCCATGGGCGTTGAGGCTCGACCGGGTTGCATTGACGAGCGCTCTCAAGGCGCCGTGCGTAAGCGGCACTCCTTCCGGTGAGTTGAGCGCCAGCGCGTCGTCGTCACCGCTGGCCTCCAGCAGGTCAACAATGGTTGCGTCGGTCATGTCGGTAATCCTCGCTTTGTCCGGCTTCAGCGGGGCCTCACGCCTCAGCGCCGCGTCTCAATCCGCAATCGGCCACGCTGCGCATCGAGCGTCTTGGCGAGCAGGCTCGCGCAGGCCAGCACGGCGCCGATGCAGGGCGTGGGAGTCCCGGTAAGGATTCCC
>JASHSR010000078.1 GCA_030038645.1 Gammaproteobacteria bacterium | reverse complement strand
GTTGCCGGATCGGCGCCGCCGAGCACGGCGGCCTCCGTCGCCGCCCGTACCTGCTTGTCCTCGAGAAGGCCGTAGCTCGCGAGCAGGCGCTCGAAGTCCTGGTCCAGCCGACTATCGAAGGGTGTGGGGCGGCCGGCCGCGTCGCGCCAGGGAGAGCGCGGATACAGCATCAGCGCGGGCTGCAGGCCGCCGGGTATGGGCGCATTGGCGCCGTGCGTACGTCCGGCGGCGAGCAACTTCGGCAGCACGTGAGTGTGCGGGCCGGAGGGGCTGCGCTCCGTTGGGCCGGGAATGGGAGAGTAGACCTCGATTCTCGCCAAGGGCGAGAAGACGATACGGTGGGGGCTCGTCTTCAGAACGAGCTCCATCGCCTGGGCTCCCTCCCGGCTGAATAGGGAGATTCCCTCGAGCGAGCGAAGCGCCGTACCCAACTTCTCGTCGCGAGTGCGCACGCACATTCTGACATGGCCCAGGCCGATGCCGAGGTCGAAGAGCGGAGCATCCGCATCCTCACAGCGCAGCGCGCCGCCGTCCGTGCCGAGGCAGGAGACGGCCGGCCGCCGATCGAGGGGAGGGCGGGGCAGGCAGAATGCCACGGCATGGCTCCAGGTCTCGCCGTCCGCGGAGAGCGTGTCGTAGGCGATCGGAACCACATCGTCGCGCAACGAGATCCCGAGCGCGCCCCGCGCCGTGACGATCTTCTCCTCGCGGTCGCTTCGGCAGCGCTCGCAAGGCTCATCGCGGTCGCGCATGAACTCGCCGATGGCGCCGAACGTGCCGATGCTCCACCCGTTGCGGGCGTCGTCGATCGCGGCGGTCAGCAGCTGTTGCAATGTCAACACACGCGGCTCCTATGACGGACTCTCGGATGTTACCTTGCTTGCGGCGCCACGAGCGCATCCCGCAGAAGGTCCGGGTCGATCTCGGCGGAATCGGCTGGGCGCAATGCCCGCAAGCCGTCGAGGCGGTGCCAGGTCGTCGCGAGGCGCGCATACGCCGCTTCGTGCCGGACGCTCGAGGCGAGCCACCGCTCGAACTGCGCGAGCGTCTTGCCGTCCGGATCGGGTCGGTCCAGGCGGGCGACCCATTCGCTCGCTTCGGCGTGGAGCCTCTCCGAGGTCTGCTCCTCGGGTCGGCCGGACGCTCGGGCATCGAGCGCATCCTGTGCATGCGGCGTATCCAGGTCGGATTCGCATGTGTACATAGCTGCAACGGCAACAGGCGATGAGAGAATGGCGCCGGATTCTGCGCGGGCGCATTTTGGGCTTCGAGGCAGGCGCAGATCTGCGATGAAGACGGATACGGCGCATTGAGCCGTATCCCTCGGGTGCGCGAGAGACGGCTTCGCACCGACGGCCGGGAGTCATCACGATCGCGTGCCGTCCCACCGCGGGGAAGGAATTGCTGCCGCGCTACACAGGCAAGTCGCCCGATGGATGAGACGAGCTCGATCGCGGATTCGGAAACGTCCGACCGTGGCGCGCGAGGAGCGTCTCTGTCGCACGTCCGAGCGCGAGCAGCGCCCCGAAGGTCACCGCGTTCAGAGCGATTAGCTCGCGTTGCACCGCGAGCGAGAACGCATCGCCGTGCAGGAATACTCCGGCGAAGGCAATCACGAGCTGTACGGCCACATACGCCACGGCGACGGCGAGCCCGCCGCGCCATATCGCGCCGGCGCCGCGCAGGAGCCCCTCCACGAGCGCGGCGCCTTCGGTGGCGGCGAGCGCAGCAGCGAGGAGCACGCCGCCCCAGGCGAGCGTGGTCGGATCCCGCGGATAGTCGAGGTAGGCGAAGCCGATGATCTGGTTCGAAAGCCAGACCACCGACATCACGAGCAAGGCATCGCGTCGCCGCAGGCACAGGGCGCAAATCGCAGCCAGCGCTGCAAACGGCGTGGCGCAGCTAAAGCCGAAACTCGTCAGGATCCCAGCGGCCGTGACGCAAGCGATCCACGGGACGGCACTCCCTCGAGCCGTGCCCGGGCCCGGGAGCCTCTGCTGGAGGGCCGTTGTACGCCACATCGGAGTGCGCTCCGTATTGGTGGATTCGAAGGACCATACGGCCTCGCGAGCGAGATCCCTCCTCACCGAGCCTGCGGCGTCCCGTGGGAGCACCGAATTAACAAACTCAACGGAATCATTAACATCGCGAAACGCTTCTAGAACCGTAACTTACGTGACATTTCGCGTGCGATCGCCAACTCTGCCGCCGTGCGGGCGAGCTCAGGCGGTTCAAAGTGCGAAGTGGGATCTCGGTAGCCTTCAATTCACCTCCTTTCGAGGAGCGCAAGAGTCGCGCGCCCGGCCCCTGGATCGCAGCCGGAGCTCGAGCTGCAGCATGGAAGGCGGCCTCGGCGAGGTCGGGCTCGGCGGATTCGACGGCCTCCACTGCCTCGGCCGCCGGTCGGGCGGAGGAGGGATTCTCCGATGGGGAGCTCGTGACCCTCGCCCTGAACGGCGCGCAGGGCGCTTTCTCGCATCTTCTGCACCGCCATGGCCCACATCTGCGGCGGCTGGTCGCGCGGCGTCTGCGCGATCCGGAGGATGTCCTCGATGTGATTCAGGACACGCATCTCGCGGTGTGGCGGGCCCTACAGAGCTACGACGCCGGGCGTCCGTTCGAGGCGTGGCTGACCTCGATCGCCTTGAACAAATGCAAGGACTGGGCGCGGCGCCGCGTCGTGCGGTTCGGAGCAATCGCTCAGGTGCAGGCCGATCTGGCTCGCGACGGCGCGGGCGTCGAGGAGCGCAGCGCCGAGAGCCTCGCGATCGAGGAGGAGAGCATGCGCGACCTCGAGCAGGCCTTGCAGAGGCTGCCGCCGCAACTGCGCGAGCCGCTCATTCTGACGGCGCTGCTCGAGCTCTCCCAAGCCGCGGCCGCCCGGGAGCTGCGGGCGACTCGAAAGGCGGTGGAGATGCGGGTGCGGCGCGCGCGGCAGCGCCTGCTGCAGGCGCTGAGCGCCCAGGCCTCGGCGTAGCGCGCTCCGTCGCGGCCGAATCCCGCCGGGACATCTGCTCCGCCTGCGCGTGCCCGCGCCGCTGCGAGCCTCACTCTTCCGGGGTTTTCGGGCGGACGACGAGCGTGTTGCCCTGCATCTCGTACTTGCGCATCAGCAGGCTCTGCGAGTTGAGCTCCGCCTGGTCGACGGTCGCGAGAGTCTGAGACGTGGAGACCTGCACGCGCGGCGGCCGGGCGGGAGGCAATGCCCGGGCGGCGCCGCTCACGAGCCAGAACGTTCCGAGGCCGCCGAGACATGCGGCGGCGACATCGCTCATCGCCGGTCGGAGCACGGTGAGGTATCCACTGCGCGCCAGCGCGAAAGCGCACCCCGCGAGCAGCGCGAGCGCCACGGCTTCGGCGATCACGGCGCCCGCATCGTAGCCGATCACCATCGGCAGCTGCGCCCATTGCGGAAGGCGCAACGGGGCGATGACCGCGGGCAGCGCAAAGCCGTCGAGGAGCCCGAGAATGCCCGCGGGCACCAGCCAGAGCCTCGGCCGCTCCCGCCCGGTAGAGGTTGCGAGGAGCCCGGCGGAGAGCAGCGCGGCGCCGAGCAGCAGCAGCGCCACGGCCGAGGCGCGCATCAGCGCGGTGGTGACCGCGAGCGCAAGCAGCAGGGCCGGCCACGCCATCGCCGCTTGCGGGCGCTCGAGCTGCAGCATCGCGATCGCAACGGCGAGCAGCGCGACCAAAAAGCCGACGAAACCCTCGATCGCCGCGGTCTGCGGCAGCATCCAGCCCGTCGCGTGCGCGAGGAGGGACAGGCCGTAGCCCGCCGCGAGGCTGAGCAGGATGCCCGCGAGATCCCGCGGACGGCGCACGAGCAGCAGCGCGGCGAGGAGAAAGCAGAGCCGCTCGAGGCTGCCGAAGATGTGCCTCAGCCCGAGCCGCACGTACTCGCCGGCGCCTGCGGCCGGCACGGGGCCCGTGTCCGGAACCGCGAGCCTCTGGCGGGCGGCCGTGAACAGCTGCTGCGTGAACCGTCCGTCGATCTCGATGCGCGCGAAGTCGACGTGCGCGGGCGCCCGCTCGAACAGCGCGTGGTCGTGCAGCGAGAGGCCTGTCATCGGCCCGGGGCAGCGAAAGATGATCTCGAAGCCGTAGAGGCGGGCGCCCACCTCGATCGGATCGACCTTGCCGAGGTCGTAGCCCTGATCGCTCGCCGGGCACTCGTGGCCCGAGGCCCACACGTCCGTGTGGCCGAGCACGTAGTCGCCGAGCTTGCTCACGGTGAGCACGGGGATCGCAGTGCCGGTGAGGCGCTGTGCGGCGCCGACCGGCAGCACGAATCTCAGCGTCACGGTGCCGCTCGCCCGGGAGACGATCCAAGTCGAGTAGCTGACGCTGTCCTCCGCGGCGAGCGCGGAGTGCGCCGCGCCGGCGAGCGCGCAAAATGCCGCGAGAGCGAGCAGCCTCCCGAGGATCCCGCTCATTCCGACTCACCCGGGGCGAGCAGGATCTGCGCCTCCGAGCGCAGGATCTGCAGGTTCTCCTGCGTTGTGCGCTGGAACTCGGCCTGCCGGTAGTCCGAGTAGACCTGGGTACGCGCGACGGAGAAGTCGGCGATCGTCGGCTGCCGCCTGCGGTCCATCACCAGGATATGGACGCCGTCGGTGTCGACGATCGGGTCCGACACCTCGCCGTCCCCGAGCGTCTCCGCGACCTGATAGAGCTTCGCGCCGAGATGGATCTTCGCGGCGAAGTCGAGCTCCTCGGTGTTGTCCACGCGGCCGGAGTCGACGAAGCCGAAGTGCTCCATGATGTAGTCGATCGAGGCGCCCGAGCGCAGCTGGTAGACCGCCTCGGCCGCATCCTCCTCGGCCTGCGGGATGCTCTGATCGGCGTTCTGATAGCCCCCGACGTGCAGGACCAGATCGTGCACCGTCATCGTTCCGCCCGTCGTGTACTTCGGGCGGTGGGTCTCGTAGAAGGCGTGCAGCTGCGCATCCGTCGGAGCGATCGCGAGCAGAGGCGCGACGACCTGCGCGTTGACCGCGGCCGCCATCGTGTCGCGCACCTCGGTCGTGGTCTCGGGCAGATCGAGCGTGAGGCCGCGCTGAACCAGCAGCTCCTCGTCGATCATCTCATGGAGCACGTGGCGGCGCTCGGCCGGAGAGGTTTGCGAGAACTGCGCCCCGGTCTCCGATTCGGTCTGCGAGATGAAATCGCTCGTGAGGATGCCCTCCTGATTGACGAGCGCGACGTAGCCCGGCGGCACGGCGGCGATCGGCCGGGGCGCGGGCCGGAACAGGCCGAAGCAGGCGATCGCAAGGCCGACCGCGAT
>JASHSR010000077.1 GCA_030038645.1 Gammaproteobacteria bacterium | reverse complement strand
AGTGCAGCCCACGCATCGTGACGACGTTGCCGTGCTGCAGATTGCCCTGCGCCCAGCGTCGGTCGCGCGCCGCGAAGTCGACGATGTTCGACGGCACTTCCTCCCAGCTGCCCTCGAGGTCCGGCAGCAGCCACACCTCGTAGCCCGCGCGGCGCATGAACGCCGCCTCGACGAAGTCGTGGCTCAGGATCTCCCCGCCAAGCGGCGCGCCGCCCGGCAGGCGCGGCAGCCCGCAGAATTTCGCGAACGGCGCCAAGCGCAGAATCGCGTTGTGGCCCCAGTAGTTGCTCTCGCCGAGCTGCCAGTAGGCGAGCCCGCTCGAGAGCATCGGGCCGTTCAGGCGCGCGGCGAACTGCACCATGCGGGCGAAGAGCGTGTCGCGGCCGGCCGGCAGAGGAGCCGTCTGGATGATGCCGACCTCGGGATGCGCATCCATGAGCCGGGCGAGCGTGACGAGCGCATGGCCCGTCATGACGCTGTCCGCGTCGAGGACGATCATGTGCTCGTACGCGCCGCCCCAGCGGCGCACGAAGTCGGCGATGTTGCCGGATTTGCGGGCCGTGTTCTCGGCGCGCCGGCGATAGAACACCCGCCCTGCGGCGCCGTGCCGCGCGATGAGCGCGCGCCAGGCCGCCTCCTCCGCCGCGGCGATGTCGGGCTTGCGGGTGTCCGACAGGACGAACAGATCGAACGCCGCCTGCTCGGACTCCGCGGCGAGCGAGGTCCACACGGCGTCGATGCCGGCGAAGACGCGCTGCGGGTCTTCGTTGTAGACCGGCATGACGAGAGCGATGCGGCTGCGAACGGCGAGGTCCGCCGCCTCCGCGGCGCGAATCACTCGAGCGTCGCCGCCTGCGAGCCGGACGATGAATCCGGCGACCGCGGTCCAGAACGCGCCCGCGATCCACGTGAACAGCCCGAAGAACAGCGCGATACCGGCGCCCTCGAGCGGCGAGACGCCGTTCGCGCTCAAGATGTCCTCGAACAGGAAGCTCGCGAGCCCGCTCGTGAGCAGCGTCAGTCCGAAGAACGCGGCGCGGCGGCGGCGTGCAGGGCTCCTCAAGCGACGATTGATCATGACATCCTGCCTCAGGACGTAAGCTGATAGATCCATGTCTCGGTGAGCGCCTCGCCGTAGAGCGTGAGGTAGCAACGCAGGTCGACCGGTTGCTTGGGATCGGCAGGCACCACGCGGAACGTGACGCGCCATGCGCCCGACTCGGGCAAGCGCTGGACGCTCACTCGGTCCACGCGCCCTCCGCTCGCGGTGATGGTCGCCTTGACGGGCTGGGAGCTCGCGAGCCCGTCGAGGTCGCCGCCGGCGTAATCGATCATCACGCGGCGCGCGGCGTCGCCGCTCTTCCCTCCGGTCCCGGTGACGGAGAAGTCGCCCGTGCGAGTCGCGATGACGCGGCCGCCCGGCGGCCAGACGGGAGAGCTGAGATACGCGGAAAGCAGATATTTGAACCTGAGCGGCTTGCCGCCCTCGGCGGGCTGCGAGGGCACCCAGTACGCAACGATGTTGTCGTGAATCTCCTCATCGGTCGGGATCTCGACCAGCTCGACGCCGCCCTTGCCCCAATCGCCGAGCGGCTGGACCCAGTAGCTCGGCCGGCGCTCGAACTCGGCCTCGCTGTCCTGGTAATGATTGAAGTCGCGGTCGCGCTGCTCGAGGCCGAAGCCGAGCGGATGCTGGTCCATGAAGCGGTTCACCTCGAGCTCCCGCGGATTGACGAGCGGCCGCCACATCCACTCGCCGCTGCCGCTCTGGATCATGAGGCCGTCGCTGTCGTGCACTTCCGGGCGGTAGTCGTCGAAGCGGTGGCCCGACGGATCCTCTCCGTACAGAAACATGGAGGTGAGGGGCGCGATGCCGAGCTTCGCGATCCGCCGGCGCGGGAACAGCTCCTCGGTCACGGTCACCTCCGTGATCCCGCCGGGCTGCACGTCGAACTCGTAGGCGCCGGTGACGCTCTTGCTGTCGAGCAGCGCGTACAGGGTGAGCGTGCGCTGCTCCGGGCTCGGCTTCACCAGCCAGAAATCGGTGAACCACGGAAATTCCTCGCCCTTCGTCGAGGCCGTGTCGATCGCGAGGCCGCGCGCCGAGAGGCCGTAGACCTCGTTGCGGCCGAGCACGCGAAAGTAGGAGGCGCCGAGGAACACGATCAGCTCATCCTTGTAGGAGGGAGTCTGCAGCGGGTAGTGGATGCGAAAGCCGGCGAAGCCGAGGTGAGCCGGCAGGCGCCTCGCGAGCGCATCGAGCTTGCCGAAGTCGAACCAGCTCGGAATGTAGTGGATCGCATGCACGACGCCGTTCACCACTTCGGAGATCTCCACGCGCCGATCGAAGTCGAAGCCGCGGTGGAAGAACTGCACCTCGAAGAGCGACTGATTGCGCCAGAGCGCGAAGTGCGGGCGAAAGCGGATCTGCTGGTACTGATCGTAAGTGAGGTGCGCGAGGCTCGCGGGCAGCCGCGGAGAGCGGATGCGGTACGGTTGGGCGGCGCGCTCGCGCGCGAGCTGCACAACGTCGGCGTACGCGAACGGCCGGGGCGCGGGCGCCGCCCGCTCCTCGGGAGTCTGCGC
>JASHSR010000006.1 GCA_030038645.1 Gammaproteobacteria bacterium | reverse complement strand
CGGAGCCTGGGTGCTCGGCGCGGCCGGCGTGCCAGAGGTGGCCGAGCGCGCCGACCCGGCCGCTCCGTCCGGCGCAGCCGCGGCGCCCCCGGCCGAACTGTCCGCCGTAATGGTGAGCTGCTGGATCTTCAGACCGATCGCCAAGTCGTCCGGCGAGACGCCGTGCGAGACGACGCCGCGATAGAGCGCGAGCTGCTGAGCCTGGCTCGCCACTTGCGAGCGCAGCTCGCCGATGGTGTGCGCGAGCTCCGCGCGCTCTTGCGTTCCGCCGACCTGCAGCGTGGCGAGCTCGGCGACCTGCTTGCGGAGCGAGTCGTTCGATTTCTCGAGCCGCGCCGCGGTGGCCTCGAGCTGCGAGCGCTGCCGCACCGCCGCGATCACGTCGTAGCCCCCGTCGTAGCGGCCGAGCTCGTAGGCGGCGGCGAGCGCGAGCAAGCCGACAAGGATGGCGACGCCCACGAGCGCGAGCGTGCGGCGCGGCGCCACTCGGCGGATGACGAGATTCGCGGGCAGCTCGGTCATGGCGCCGCGGCGTGCCACGAGTCAGTCGAGCTCGCTCGCGCCCGGGCCGCCGCCTGCCGCACGGCGCTCGGCCGGGGCTGCGTGCTCGTCCGCAGCCGCGAGACGATCGAGCCACGCCGGCGCCGCCGGCGGCCCCTGCGGAAAGGCGACCGGCGCGAGCTCCCTCAGCGCCTGCGCGTATACCGCCCGCTTGAAATAGATCACTTCCCGGACGGGCTCCCAGTAGCTCGTCCAGCGCCATTGATCGAACTCCGGGTCGGGACTCGCGCCGAGCTCGAATTGCGCGTCCTCGCGCTTCAGGCGCAGCAGGAACCAGCGCTGCTTCTGGCCGATGCAGAGCGGACGGCGGTTGCGCCGGATGTACCGGGAAGGCAGCCGGTATCGCAGCCAGTCCTCGGTGCGGCCGAGCAGAGTCACATCGGCGCTCGCGAGCCCGGTCTCCTCGCGCAGCTCCCGAAACAGCGCCTGCTCCGGCTCCTCTCCCTCGCCCATCCCGCCCTGCGGGAACTGCCAACCGTGGCCGCCGCCGACACGCCGCCCGAGAAATACCTCGCCGCTGTCGCGCATCAACACGATGCCGACGTTCGCGCGGAACCCCTCGGAGTCGATCAGGTCGATCATTTGGGTGTGAAGTCTGCCATAACGTGGGCGCGGAGTCGGCTGGCGGCCCTACCCCCTCGCCAAATCGAGATCCTGGTCACCGCCGCGGCGCCCGGGCGTCGCCACTACGCGACGGTGCTCTCCGAGACTGCGACACCGTTCCGGCCGGCGCCCTTCGCTCGATAGAGCGCCGCGTCGGCCTCCGCCATCAGCCGCTCGGCGAGCGACTTGAAGTCCCGTGTCTGCGGCCCCGGCGCCGCGGCGGCGACCCCGATCGAGAGAGTGGTGGTTTCCGCGACTCCGGGAACGACGGCAATCGGCGAGCTGCGCACCGCGCTCAGCACGCGCCGGGCCACGACGGCGCCGTCCGCGGCGCTGCCGTTCGGCAGGACGATGGCAAACTCGTCGCCGCCGAATCGCGCGCCGGTGTCGCTCACTCGCATCTCGGCGTCGATCCGCTGAGCGACCTCACGCAGCACTGCATCTCCGGCGAGGTGGCCGTACAGGTCGTTGACGCGCTTGAAGTGGTCCACGTCGATCATCAGGCACGCGACCGACTGCCGGGCGCGCTGGGCTCGCGCCAGCTCCTCGCAAAGCCGGGCGTGCAGATAGCGGCGATTGTGGAAGCCGGTGAGAAAGTCCGTGAGCCCGCTGCGCACGAGCCGTGCCCGGTTCACGGCGTTCTCGATGCAAACAGCCGCGATGACACCGAGGTGGGCGAGGAAGTCGCTCGCGAGCTCCCGCGTGAAGCGGCCCGGGTCCCGGGCGCCGAAGACCAGCACCCCCTCGAGCTGGCCGCTGCGGATCAATGGAACGAGAGCGACGCTGCCGAGCCCCGCGGCATGCGGGATGAGAAGCTCGTGGTCCGCCGTGCGATAGGGGCCGAGCCACGGCCGCTCGAGCGCCGCAAGCTGCGGAGCGAGCGCGACGAGCGTCTCGACGAACTGCACCTCGGCCAGGCTCTCGCGCGGGAGCCCGTCGCCCGAGAGCAAGTGGCGGATCTCGTGCTGCGGGTCGTGCAGAACGAGCGACACGGCATCGAGCTGATAGGCCGAGCCGAGCCCGTGGATCAGCTGCTCGAGCAGCTGGACGAGCGAGCCCGATTGCAGCAGATCGAGCTCCCGGCCCTGCGTCTTGCGCAGGAGCGTCTCGTTGCGCGCCGCCTCCTCCGTGAGCCTCTGCAGCCGCGCCTGCAGGTCGCGGTTCTCGCGCTCGAGCGCCGCGATGCGCTCGCTCATCTCGAAGATGCGCTGCTCGCCGAGCTGCCGCGACCGCCGCATGCGCTCCGCCGCCCTACGCGCGCCGCTCCGCCATGCTGCGGCGATCTTCCAGGTATTCGCGGCCGCGGCTCATCAGCGCGACGAAGCCGTCGTGATCCTTGGATTGCACCGCTGCGCGGATCCGCTCGACCGCCTCGGCAAGCGCCGCGAGCGATTCGGCTCCATAGTCGTTCAGGCGCTGGATTTCGTAGTAGAGCTCCGGGCTCTCCTGCGCTACGCGCGTCGCCACGTCGAGTTGCGCATCGAAGGTCGTGCTCGACATCCTGGCGAGCCGCGGAGCCGCCTCGCCGCTCTCCGCGAGCGCCGTGAAGAACGCGATGTTGAGGGCGTGCGACAGCCCGAGGACATAGGCGATCAGCCGATCGTGCTCCTCGAGGCCCATCACCACCTGCTCCACCATGGTCGGCGCGAACAGGCCCCGCACCTGCTCGAGCGCCTCGGCACAGCCGAGATCCACGAACACGACGTGCCGGCCCGAGAGCAGCTCGGTGTCCGGCCCGAACATCGGATGGATGGAGGTGACCCGGCACCCGTGAGACTTCAGCGCGAGCAGGCCCGCCCGCAGCGGCGATTTGAGCGAGCCCACATCGAAGACGACTCCCGGCGGGTGGCGCTGCGCAAGCTCCTTGAGGATGTCGTCGGTCGCGCCGAGAGGCGTCGCGAGCACGATGAAATCGTGGCGCAGGTCGCTCGTGCGCCAGTCCACGCGGAGCGCCCCGGAAGGGGCGCCCGCCGGATCGGCCACCTCCACCGCAAACCCTTGCGAGGCGAGGAACTCGACGAACCAGCGCCCCATCTTGCCGCCGCCCCCGATGACGAGCGCGCGCCTCCCCGAGCCCAACCCATGAGCCGCGACGCTCGCCTGCTCCTGCGTCGTGAGGGAGGAGCGGATGAGCAGGCGCATCAGCGTCTCTGCGAGCGCCGGAGAGATCCCGAGCTGCTCGGCGACATCGCGGGCGTCCACGATGACTTCGCGCTCGCGCTGGTAGTCGCGGGTCGGGTAGCCGGTCTCGCGCTTCACGTCGGCGATCCGGCGGCTGACGGCCTCGCGCTTCGCGACGAGCGCCAGCAGCTGCCGGTCGATCTCATTCAGGCTGCGGCGGAGGTCCGCCAGGCTCATCTCGTCAGGCTTCATGGTCCAGGCACTCGCGCTTCATGGCCTCGGCACTCGCGGGGCACCGGCCCCTCTTTTAACATGCGGGACATGATGACGCCGACCGACCGATTGAGCGACCCGCTGCCCGCGGAGCCCCTGGAGACGGCCGCCGAGTGGCTCGCCGAGTCGTGGCGGCGCCGCGGGCAGCCCAACCCGAACGCCATGACCCTCGCGACCAGCACAAGGGACGGCAGGCCGTCCGCCCGGATCGTGCTGTGTAAGGAGATTGCCCCCCGGCCGGGTTATGTCGTGTTCTACACGAACTACCAGTCCCGCAAGGGCCGGGAGCTCGCCGAGAACCCTCGGGCCGCGGCCGTGCTGCACTTCGATCCCCTGCAGTGCCAAGTCCGCATCGAGGGCGTCGTGGAGAAGGCGCCGGAGGCCGACAGCGACGCCTACTTTGCCTCGCGCACCCTGCAGAGCCGCATCGGAGCGTGGGCCAGCGCCCAGAGTGAGCCTGTCGAGTCGCGCGAGCGGCTGCGGGCCGCCGTTGCCGCCGCGGCGCACCGCTTCGGGGCGCCGCCCCTCGAGACGGCGGCTGCCGGCATCGCAGCGGCTCCCGGCACGGCGACGGCTCGCGGCGCTG
>JASHSR010000076.1 GCA_030038645.1 Gammaproteobacteria bacterium | reverse complement strand
GGGGCGCCTCCGGCGATGACCTTGCCGCGCTCGCGCGCATCCTCGAGATAGCCTTTCACCTTCTCGAACTGCATCTTGTTCTGCAGCGGCCCGAGCTGCGTTCCCTTCTCCAGGCCGTCGCCGACCACGGCGCGCTTGGCGAGCTCGGCGAGCTCCTCGCACAGGCGGTCGTAGATGGAGTCGTGCGTGTACACGCGCTTGATCGCGAGACAGATCTGGCCGGAGTTCATCATCGCGCCGTTGAAGATCTTCGGCGCGACCTCCTTCGGATCCACATCGTCGAGCACGATCGCCGGGTCGTTGCCTCCGAGCTCGAGCGTCAGGCGCTTGATGGTGCTCGCCGTGCTCGCGAGCACCTTCTTGCCGGTCGCGGTCGAGCCGGTGAAGGCGATCTTCGCGACATCCGGGTGGCTCGTGAGCGCTCCGCCGAGGTCGTTCTCGTCGGTGATGATGTTGACGACGCCCGCGGGGAAGATCCTCGCGCAGAGCTCGCCGAGCCGCAGCGTCGTGAGCGGCGTGGTCGGCGGCGGCTTCGCAACGACCGTGTTGCCGGCGAGCAGCGCAGGCGGCAGCTTCAACATCAGCAGGTGCACGGGAACGTTCCACGGGGTGATGGCCGCGACGACGCCGAGCGGTATGCGCTGGCGCACGATGCGCGCCGTATCCGTCTCGCGCAGCACCTCGGTCCGCAGGTCCATCTGGCACCACGTGCGGATCATGCCGACGGCGCCCCGCATCTCGAACTCGGCGGCCGGCAGGGGCTTGCCCTGCTCCTGGGTGAGAAGCCGCGCAAAGCCGAGGCTCTCACTCTCGAGGGCGTCCGCGAAGCGCAGCAGCAGCTCGCGGCGCTTCTCGATCGGGGTCGCGGACCATCCCGGGAAGGCCGCCTTGGCGGCCGCCACGGCCTGATCGAGCTGCTTGCGGTCGGCCCGAGGACAGGCGGCGAGGACCTCCTCCGTTGCCGGATTGATCACGCTGAACGTCGCGGCGCCGGGAACCAGGCGCCCGTTGATGAGGAGTCGGTAGTCCGAGACGGCCTCGCTGCGTAGCTCTGCGTTCATGGTCTTCTCCGTCGAGTGGCGTCGTTGGCAGGCCGCTCATTCTACGCGCGCGCCCACGGGGTTGGCACGCCGGGCCGGCATGCCACGCAGACCGGCATGCCACTCACGCCCGCAGGCCACCCGGACAGGCATGCCCTCGGGCCGCCGGGCGCGAAGTCGCCGCGAGGGCGCTCGAGACCGGCTCAGCGCCGCGGGGGATCCGCCGAGATCTGGCGGATGAACTCGAGCACCGGGCCGGAGAGCGAGTGGTCTGCCGTCCCGACGGCGTAGAGCTCGGACAGGTGAGAGTGATTCGGCAGATAGATGTGGCGGACGGGCTTGCCGGCAGCCGTCAGGGCCTTGAGGAGCTCGTCCGTCTGCTCGTGCATCAGAGGCGGGTCGAGCTCGGCGTCCGTCACGAGGAGGGGTGTCGCGGTCTTGAGCAGGCCCGGCAGCGAGGAGCGCTCGGGGTACTTCGACACGTCGCTGCCGTAGTAGTCCTTCCAGATCGAGACCGTGTGCCCCAGGTCGTAGCTGACCCCGGAGGTGAGGATCGCGCCCGCGATGAGGGGCCTCGCGCCGGTGTTCGCGACGTGCGCGACGTAGTCGGCGACGTGAGCGGCGCCGGCGGAGTGCCCCCAGAGAAAGATCTCGCGCGGGTCCCCACCGTAGGCGGCGATGTGGCCTCTCAGCCAGCGCACGGCCGCCGCCAAATCCTCGACGCCGGAGGGAAACTGGAACTTCGGCGCGAGCCGGTAAGTCATCGTCACGCCCACGAGCCCGTGCGCCGCAGCCCAGAGCCCGACGTTGTCGTAGAAGGGCGTGCCGGGCATGTGATTGATGCCGTGGCTGAAGCCGCCGCCGTGCACGAACACCACGACGGGCAGCCGCGCACGGTCGGACGCGCCGCGGCCTCTCCCGGGCGCCGTGAAGATATCGAGGACGTTGCGCGCATCGGGGCCGTAGTGGAGGTCCCGCGCGACGGAGACGTTCGGGTAAGGCTCCTTCGGAAAGAGCGCGGCATAGAGCGCGGTCGTCCGCCGCCCTTCGATCGTCGGCCCCATCTGCCGAAGAGCCGCTGCAATCTCGGGCGGCATCCCGGGTGGAGCGTCGTCCGCCGTCTCTCGGGCTTGCGCCACCGAAGCCTCACCGTCCTGCCACGGAGTCGGCACGGACTCCCGTCCGGTGACCGGGTTCGAGTAGTGGAACGGAATGTCGTACACGACGGGGAACATCGCAACCTTCGCCGTCGGTGGCGTATCGGGCGGATAGGCCTTGCTCTCGCCGGGCACTTGAGGGCGAGCCGACCGCACCCACCCGCCGACGTAGCTCGCGCCGAGCGTGTTGTACGCGTGATCCTTCGCGAACTTCCAGATGCCGTCGACCTTGACGGCCTCGTTCTCGTAGACGGCTGCGCCGATCGAGCCGCGCGGCCCGAAGGCCATCTGCTGCAGCATGTACACGCGCATCTTCGCGCTGCGGCCGTCCGGGGAGATGTCGATGACCGGCTGCAGCTGCATGTGATTGCCGAGCATGCCCGGAGTCGGGCCCTCGTGGCCTCGTCCGAGGCCCTTCAGCAGGAAGGTGAGGATGTGGTCGCGCCCGACGTATACGCCGCGCTGAGCGAGCTCCATCGAGCCGTTTTTCGCGAACAGATTCGAGAGGTCGGTCCACAGATCCTTGTCGAGGTAGTACCCGTACGCGCTCTCGAGATTCTCGATCGCGTCGTAATCCTTCACCCGCTCGATCGTGCGCTGCGCTTCGGAGAGAGCCGCCTGCACATTCACGCTCCTCGGCGCGACCCAGCGCCGCCCCGCCGGCATCAGCGTCTCTGCGGCCGCCTTGGAGGTGGGACCGCCGACCTTCGGGTAGTGCGGCGGCTCGCCCGTGACGGGATTGCGGTAGTGGTACGGCGGGACGAAGGCGTGCGGATAGATCGCGTAGACCTCCGAGGGCGGTCGGTCGGGAGGCAGCGTCGAGCTCTCCCCGGGCGCCGGCTCCGCGTCCTGGCCCCAGCCCTTGTCGTACGCCGAGATGAACGTCGGATAGTAGTGCAGCGACTTGAACTTCCAGACGCCGTTCTGCTTCACGAACGTGTTCTCGTAGGTGCCCTCGCTCCACTTGCCCCATTTCTGATACACGCCGGTCATGTCGAGCTCGCGGCTGCGCAAGCGCGCCGTCTTGCCGTCCGGCGCCACGTCGACGACCGGCTGCAGCTGAATGTGATCGTTCAGCCATCCGTAGGTGAGCCCCTCGTGACCGAGCAGACTCAGGAACTGCCGGATGCGGCGCTTGCCGACGTACACGCCGCGCTGCCCCATCTCGATCGTGCCATCGTCGGCGAAGAGGTCCGCGACCTGATCCCACATCGCCCGGTCGACGTAGAACCCGTAGATGCGCTGCAGATTCTCGACCTCCTGAGCATCACGCAGCAGCATTGCGCGGTGGGCAAGCTCGGCCGCGCGCCGCCGCACGTCGCCGGAGTGGGGATGCGCGGTCCGCTCCGCCGCGATATCGCTCGCCGAGACGGTCCAAACGTCGGCTCCCGCGGCGGTCGTGCCCGGATTGGTGTAGTCGAACGGCGCGATGCACGCCTTGGGAAAGCCGTCGCACGAGTGGTCGCGCGGCCGGTCGGGCGGATGCGCGAGGTGGCGGAAGACTCGCCGCACCCGCGCCATGGCGCCGCCCGCGCTGGACCTGCCCGATCCCGCCGCACCGGATGCGCCGGCCGGTCCGGCCGCGCGCGATTCGGGAGGACCGCCCGCACCATCGGCGCGACCACCGGCGCGACC
>JASHSR010000075.1 GCA_030038645.1 Gammaproteobacteria bacterium | reverse complement strand
CCGGCGAGCGCGGCGAGGCCGCTGCGGACCGAGCGGCTGCGCTCGGCGCCGCCCTCCACGGTCTCGAGCCGCGTCGCTCCACGCCGAGTCGCTCCGCGCTGAGCGACGCGGGCCCAGTGGGGATCGCCCGCAGCGAGCGCGACGACGATGCCGGCGCAGCGCGGATCGCCTGCGAAAGGATCGAGCGCCCATTCGATGAGGGCGCGGCCGAGAATCTCGGCATACTGCTTGGGCAGGCGGTCGCCGAACCGGCTCCCGCTTCCGGCGGCCGGCATGATGAGCCAGTAGTGCATGCGCGCGCGGCCGGCCGCCGCCTCAGCGCGCCGCGGTTTGCGGTGGGGTGCGGCTCGGGCCCGCGGCGCGGGGCACGACCTGATAGAAGGTCTCGTTCGGCCCGATCATGCCGAGCTCGCTGCGCGCCCGCTCCTCGAGCGCCGCCATGCCGCTCTTGAGGTCGTGTACCTCCGCGGCGAGGCGGCGGTTGCGCTCCTCGAGCTGCTCGTTCTCCGCGCGCTGGGTGGCGACCGCCGCTTCGAGCGGAGGCAGCGCGCGCACGCCGTTGTCGGAGATCCAGAGCCGATACTGCAGGAGCACCAGCACGACCAGCAACGCGGCGGCGAGCCACTTCATAAGCCGCGAAGCCTAGCAGAGCTGCGGACCGCCGGCGTAGCGCCTGCGCTCGATGGCGCGGCTCGCCGAGCGCATCCAGCCGCGGGGCGGGCTCGCCGAGCCCCTGTGCTCAAAGCAGCGACTCCTCGAGCGGCGCCGACTTGACGGCCGCATCGAGCGCCTTGAGCGTCGCGAGCAACGGCTCCATGCGCGCGAGCGGCCAGGCGTTCGGCCCGTCCGACAGCGCCTCGGCGGGATTCGGGTGCGTCTCCATGAACAAGCCCGCGACGCCCGCGGCGACCGCGGCCCGCGCGAGGACCGGCACGAACTCGCGCTGCCCTCCGGAGCTCGTGCCCTGCCCGCCCGGCAGCTGCACCGAGTGCGTCGCATCGAACACCACGGGGCAGCCCGTCTCCCGCATGATCGAGAGCGAGCGCATGTCGGAGACGAGGTTCTGGTATCCGAAGGAGAACCCGCGCTCGCACACGAGGATGCCGTCGTTGCCGGTCGAGCGCGCCTTCTCGACGACGTTGCGCATCTCCCACGGCGAGAGGAACTGGCCCTTCTTGATGTTGACGGGCTTGCCCTGCGAGGCGACGCTCAGGATGAAATTGGTCTGGCGGCAGAGAAACGCCGGCGTCTGCAGCACATCCACGACGGCAGCGACCTCGGCGACCGGCGTGTCCTCGTGCACGTCCGTGAGCACCGGCACGCCCACGTCCTTCCGCACTCTCTCGAGCACGCGCAGCCCCGCCTCGATGCCCGGGCCGCGGTAGCTCGCGCGGGAGGATCGGTTCGCCTTGTCGAACGACGCCTTGAAGACGAAGGGGATGGCGAGCCTGTCCGTGATCTCCTTCAGCCTGCCCGCGATCTCCGTCGTGAGCGCGGGGCTCTCGATGACGCAGGGACCGGCGATGAGGAAAAGCGGCCGGTCGAGGCCGACGAGGTGCCCCGCGAGCCTGACGTGCCCCGCGGCCTTGGCGCTCCCGGAAGACTCGACGCGCTCCGCGGGCCCACCGCGGCCCGCAGGCTTGGCGTGCCCCGTGGGCCTCATGCTCCGGCGGCCGCGGGCAGCTGCGCGAGGCGTTGCGCGCGCGCCGCGCGCACGAAGGCGGTGAAGAGCGGATGCCCGTCGCGCGGCGTCGAGGTGAACTCCGGGTGGAACTGCGTCGCGACGAACCACGGATGGCTCGGCAGCTCGATGATCTCGACGAGCCCGTCGCGGGAGAAGCCGGAGAACTTCAGGCCCGCCTGCCGGTAGCGGTCGAGATAGCGATTGTTGAACTCGTACCGGTGGCGGTGGCGCTCGAGGATCATGTCCCGGCCGTAGAGCTCGCGGGCGCGCGATCCGGGCGCGAGCAGCACCTCCTGAGCGCCGAGCCGCATGGTGCCGCCCTTGCCCGAGCCCTCATCGCGCAGCTGCGAGCCGTGAGCCTCGTCCTGCCACTCGGTGATGAGCGCGATCACGGGATGCGGCGTCGCCTTGTTGAACTCCGTGCTGTTCGCATCGGCGAAGCCGAGCACGTGGCGCCCGTACTCGATGATCGCGATCTGCATCCCGAGGCACAGGCCGAGGTACGGAATGCGGCTCTCGCGCGCGAAGCGCACCGCCTGGATCTTCCCCTCGACGCCCCGCTCCCCGAACCCGCCCGGCACCAGGATCGCATCCATGCCCTCGAGCGCGCGCGTGCCGTGCTGCTCGATGTCCGTCGACTCGATGTAGTGGACGTTGACGCGGGTGCGCGACTTCAGGCCCCCGTGCGTCAGCGCCTCGTTGAGCGAGATGTAGGAGTCGCGGATCTGCACGTACTTGCCGACCATCGCGATGTCCACCTGGCCGTCGGGATTCGCCTTGCTGCTCACGACCTGGCGCCACTCGGCGAGGTCGGTCGGCGGGACATCGAGCCGAAGCTTGTCGACGATGATCTCGTCCAGGCGCTGCTCGTGCAGCAGGATCGGGATCTGATAGATGTTATCGGCGTCGACCGCCGAGATCACCGCGCGCTCCTCGACGTTGGTGAAGAGCGCGATCTTGCGCCGCTGCTCCTCGGGCAGCGGCTGGCGGCAGCGGCAGAGCAGCACGTCGGGCTGAATGCCGATCCCCCGCAGCTCCTTCACGGAATGCTGCGTGGGCTTGGTCTTGATCTCCCCGGAGCCCGAGCCGCCGACGATGGGCACGAGCGTCAAGTGCATGTAGACGCAGTTGCTGCGACCGAGCTCCACGCCGAGCTGGCGAATGGCCTCGAGGAACGGCAGGGACTCGATGTCGCCGACGGTGCCGCCGATCTCGACCATGCACACGTCCGCCTCGTTCGCCCCGAGCTTGATGCTGCGCTTGATCTCATCGGTGATGTGCGGAATCACCTGCACCGTCGCTCCGAGATAATCGCCGCGCCGCTCCTTGGCGATGACGCGCTCGTAGATGCGCCCGGTCGTGAAGTTGCTGTTGCGCCCGGTCGTCGTGCGCACGAAGCGCTCGTAGTGTCCCAGGTCGAGGTCCGTCTCGGTGCCGTCGTGCGTGACGAACACCTCGCCATGCTGGAACGGGCTCATGGTGCCGGGATCGACGTTGATGTACGGATCGAGCTTCACCATCGCGACCTTGAGGCCGCGGGCCTCGAGAATCGCGCCGAGCGAGGCCGAGGCGATCCCCTTCCCCAACGAGGAAACGACGCCGCCGGTGACGAATACGAAACGGCTCATGTGCGCTCTAGGGGGCTCCGTCGACGCTCGGGAGAGGCGGCAGATGCCGCGGAATCGACGGGCAAACAGGTTAGCATAGATTTCGATGCCAGGTGAGGCGTCCCCGCCGCCGCGTGCCGGCGCTCGCCTGGATCCCGGCGTCCACCCACAGATCGCCGGCGGCCAGCACGCGCTCGCCGCTCAACACGAGCGGGATCCGCCCGCGCTCGACCTGCGCGACGTGCGCTTCCCGCAAGAGCGCCTTCAGCGTGCGGGTCGGACCGCCGCGGCGTGGGCGCAGCCGCTCGCCGCCGCGGCGCAACCGGATGCTCACGGTGCTCGGCAGCGCCTCCACGTCGATCGGCCCATGCCGGTCGCGCGCGAGCTCGAGCCGGCCGAGCCCCTGCGGCAGCTCGAGCACCGGCTCCTTGCGCAACGGCCACTCGAGCGGCTCCATCGCGACCGCGCCTTCCGCCGGACCGAGGCGCAGCAGATCGCCGTCCCGCCGTGCGACGGTTCCCCCCCAGGCGACCTCGGGATGAGCGTCCCTGCGCGCCTCGAGCGCCGGTCCGGCGAGCTCGTCGAGCCGCCGCGTATCGGGCAGCGGAGAGGACCGGCCGATCCAGTAGCGCAGCGCATTGCGCCGCCGCTCGGGGCCCAGCGCCCGCAACCGCTTGACGGAGAGCGCCGGGCCGAT
>JASHSR010000074.1 GCA_030038645.1 Gammaproteobacteria bacterium | reverse complement strand
ACGACGAACTCGTCAAGCGCAACGGCCACTGGTATTTCAAGCGCCGCATCATTTCGCCCTGACGGGCATGCCGTGAGTGGATGAGGTAGATACGATGAAAGGGCTCTGGATTGGAGCGGCGCTTGCCGCGGTAGGTCTGCTGTGCGGCACAGCGGCGGCCGCTCAGATGGGAATCGTCTCGGTGACCGGCGGGCGGGTCGAAGGCGTCGCGGCCAACGGCGTCACCTCGTTCAAGGGCATCCCGTTCGCGGCGCCGCCGGTGGGGAACCTGCGCTGGCGAGCCCCGCAGCCGGTGAGGCCGTGGAGCGGCCTCAAGAAGGCGGACCACTTCGGCCCGAGCTGCATGCAGGATCCGGGCATGCTCAAGTTGTTAGGCGCGCCCCCAGCGATGAGCGAGGATTGCCTCTACCTCAACGTGTGGACCCCTGCGAAGTCCGCGCGTGAGCGGCTGCCGGTGATGGTCTGGATTTATGGCGGTGGCCTCCTCGAGGGGATGACGAGTGAGCCGGTCTACGACGGGACGCACCTTGCTCGCAAGGGTGTCATCGTGGTCACGCTCGCGTACCGGGTCGGCGTGTTCGGCTTCTTTGCCGATCCCGCGCTCAGCGCCGAATCGCCCCGTCATGCCTCCGGCACGTACGGTCTGCTCGACATGATCGCGGGATTGAAATGGGTGAAGCGCAACATCGGGAAGTTCGGTGGAGACCCCGCGCGCGTCACGATATTCGGCCAGTCCTCGGGTGCCGACGCTCTCGGCATGCTCGCGCTGTCGCCGCTGGCCAAGGGGTTGTTCGAGCGCGCCGTCGGGGAGAGCGGCTCGGCGTTCTCGCTGCGCGCCGCACACGAGCCGGTTACCCTCAAGGCCGGTGAGGCCTCGGGAGAGCGGCTTCTCGCCAAGCTCGGCGTGGGAAGCATCGGGGCCGCCCGTATGCTCAGCGCCCAGGCGCTCTTGAAGGCTGCGGGGCCAGGCTCGCCGGCTGGCGCCCCGGTAGTGATCGATCACGCATTCCCGAGCGACGTGCCGAGCCAGTATCGGGCCCGTCGCTTCAGCGACACCCCGGTGCTCACCGGCACGACCTCCGATGAAGGGAGCCTGTTCGTCCCGGCCCACACCTCACCGAGCCAGTTCGAGGCCGCGGTACGCGCGCGGTTCGGCCCCCTTGCCGGCAAGGTGCTGGCGGTGTACCCGCACGCGACGGCAGCGCAGGCCACTCAGGCCGCGGCGGACTTGTTGCGCGACCGGGCGATGGCGTGGCCGGCGTGGATGTGGGCCCGGATGCAGTCCGTGTACGGCAAGGGCAAGGCGTACCTCTACTACTTCGACGCGCATGCGCCGCAGTATCCTCCGCAGGGCGCACCGCACGGCGCGGAGATCGGCTACGTCTTCGACAATCTCGGGACGCTCATCCACACCGGCGCCAAGCTGACTATGCCTCCGGCGGCCACCGATCCGGCGCTCGCGACGCTGATCAGCGGCTACTGGGTAAACTTTGCGAAGACCGGCAATCCGAACGGCCCTGGACTCCCACATTGGCCGGCGTTCAGCGCGTCTTCGCAACGAGTCATGTACCTCGACACCCACCCCCATGCTGGCCCGGTGCCGAACCTGCGACAGCTCAAGGTTCTGGATGCCTACTTCGCGTGGCTGCGGGAAGAGGCGAAGGGAAAGCGCGTGCACTGAACCGCAACTCAGATCTCCGGGGCCGCCGCCTTCATTGGCTCCAAATCTCTGTCCACGGGAGACCTACCATGTCGTCACTCCTTGATGTCCTATCCGTTCGCAAATTGAGGCCGCGAGGTGCAATCATAACGGCAGCGCTCGCGCTTGCTGCGTCAATGGCAGCGCCGGCGCTTGCTGCTAGTTCCGCGACCACGCTTGCAACGCTGCTCGATCGAGCACAGATCGAGGACATGCTCTCTACATACTACGCGGACTTCAATACGGCTATAGCGTCATACATCGCGAACGGCAAATGGCCGTCGAATACCGGTTTGGGATCGTACTACCTCACGAACGGCACGCTCGAGATGCAGAGCATGAACGTCACAGCTCGCGGCAGGAGGCAGATTGAGGGCTTCTATCGGAACGTCGCCAAGAGCTATAAGAATCCCACCAGCGCGAGGAAATACATGCACTACACGAATCTCCGAATCAGCATCCACGGCGATTCCGCCACGGCGGATCTCCTATGGACCTCGATCGGCGCCCTGAATTCCAAAGCAACGCCTCAAATCATCGCCATGGGCCGTGAGCACGACGAACTCGTTCGGCGGCACGGCCGCTGGTACTTCACGCGGCGAGTGATCTTGCACTGACGGCACGCCGTCAGTAGATGAGTTCGACACGATGAAGACGCTCTGGATTAGCGCGGCGCTTGTCGCGGCAGGTCTGCTGTGCGCACGGCCGGCGGCCGCGCAGATCGGCGTCGTCTCGGTGACCGGCGGGCGCGCGGAAGGCGTCAGCGCCGACGGCGTCACTTCGTTCAAGGGGATCCCCTTCGCGGCGCCGCCGGTGGGAAACCTGCGCTGGCGGGCCCCGCAGCCGGTGAGGCCGTGGAGCGGCATCCGGCGCGCGGATCATTTTGGCCCACGGTGCATGCAAGACCCGAACCGCGCGGCGCGCTTGGGTGCACCGCCCACTCCCATGAGCGAGGATTGCCTGTACCTCAACGTGTGGACGCCGGCGAAGTCACCGCATGAGCGCCTGCCGGTGATGGTCTGGATCTACGGCGGCGCCTATGTATTGGGGACGACGAGCAGGCCGCTTTACGACGGCGCACAGCTCGCGAAACGGGGCGTCGTCGTCGTGAGCATCGCCTACCGGCTCGGCGCATTCGGCTTTCTGGCCGACCCCGAGCTCAGCGCCGAGTCGCCCCGTCACGTGTCCGGAAATTATGGCTTGCGCGACATGATCGCGGGACTCAAATGGGTCCGGAGTAACATCGCCCGATTCGGCGGCGATCCCGTAAGCGTCACGATCTTCGGGCAATCGGCCGGCGGCGCCGCCGTGAGCATGCTCGCCCAATCCCCACTCGCCGAGGGACTCTTCCAGCGCGCCATCTCCGAAAGCGGTGCCAATTTCGCCCCGCCGAAGCGGGCAAATGAGTGGTATCCGGGCGCACCAGCATATCGACCACTGAGTTTTGCCGAAGCGGCCGGCCAGCGCTTTCTCGTAAAGCTCGGCGCGCGAGACATCGCAGCAGCGCGTGCCCTGCCAGCCAATGTGATTCAACAGGCGGTGAGCTCGGGACCTTCGCACGAGTTCGTACCGATATTCGACGGCGTCGTTCTCCCGGATGACGGCTTCGACCTGTACGAGGCCGGCCGCTTCAACGACACTCCCGTGCTCATTGGCACGAATGCCGACGAGGGGGGATTCTTTGCGCCTGCGGCCACGACATCGGCACAGTTCGAGGGTCTCGTCCGGGCCGCCTTCGGCCCCTATGCGAACTATATTCTCACGGCCTACCCCCATTCGACGAATGCACAGGCGACACAGGCATCGAGGGACGTCTTGCGTGACTTGCTGTTTGCGTGGAGCACCTCGAAGTGGGCTCTGCTGCAGTCCGAGAAGGGCCGCCGCAGGGCGTATCTGTACCTCTTCGACCACCGCACGCCGTGGTTTCCGCTCGGTCCGGTACACACTGCAGAGCTCCCTTACGTGTTTGGCAATTTTGGAGCGCCGCTCTTTGCGCGGCCGGTTGGTGCACCGAGGCCTGCGGACCTCACGCTGTCGGAGCTGATCCAGAGCTACTGGGTCAATTTTGCCAAGACCGGCAACCCGAACGGCTCCGGACTGCCACACTGGCCCGCGTTCAACGCGTCCTCGCAACGAGTCATGTACCTCGACACTCACTCTCACGCTGGCCCGGTGCCGAACCTCAAGAAGCTCAAAGCGCTCGATGCCTACTTCGCGTGGCTGCGGAAGGAAGCGAAGTAAAAGCGGGCGAACTGACGCGCGAGACTGTGGAGCGAGAGAGGGCTCCCACCATCGAGAAGCGGCCGTCGGGTAAGCGTATTGAGATGACGAAGGAAGCGCGAGATGATCCATAACCAACACCAACTTGAGCCGAGAGCACCGATGTCAACACAACCTGCGCAACCTGCCTCATCCTTGACCACCACGGTTCCCCAAAGCGAGCTCAACAGGTTCGTCAGCCTCTTCGCGGGACTCGGCATCTCGAGCTGCACGCAGTTGATCGCGGACTTCGGCATCGCGGATGCGCTCGGAGACAGCCCGGCTACGGCCGCCGAGCTGGCGGCGAAACTCGGCCTCAACGCCGATGCGCTCGGCCGCGTCATGCGCTGCGCCGTCACTTTCGGCGTCTTCGAGGATCTGGGCGACGGCCGATTCCTGCACACGACCCGGTCACGCCTCCTGCGCAGCGATCACCCGCAGTCGCTGCGCAGTGCCGCCCGCATCATCGGACCGAGCTGGCCCGTGTACGCAGCGCTCGATCACTCGCTCCGTACCGGGCGTCCGGCGGTCGAGGCTCTCGCGCCGGGAGGCGTCTGGGAATGGCTGAAAGCTCATCCACAGTTCGCAAAGATCTTTGACGAGGCCATGGCATCGTCCGCGGGGGTCAGCCCCCTGCTCGACGCGTACGATTTCTCGGGGTTCCGATCGATCGCCGATATCGGCGGCGGCCGAGGACACCTGCTGCGGGCCGTACTCGACCGTGTGCCCGAGGCGACGGGCACGCTCTTCGATCAGCCCGCCGTGGTCGATGCGGTGCGGAGCCGCCCCGCGGAGCGCATGAGTATCGTCGGAGGCGACTTCTTCAAGGATCCCCTGCCGCGCGCGGACGCCTACCTGCTGATGCGTGTGATTCACGATTGGGGCGATGAGCGGGCGGTCTCGATCCTGCGGAACGTGCGCCACGCCGCACCCCCGCGGGGTAAGCTACTGCTGATCGAGGCGCTGTTGCCGCAGACCTCGCAACCCGTGCACGAGACGGCCT
>JASHSR010000073.1 GCA_030038645.1 Gammaproteobacteria bacterium | reverse complement strand
GGCTGCGCCGCGCTCGTGTGCGCGACCGCCGCGGCGGAGCCGGTGCTCGACGCGGCGGCGCTCGCCAAGCTCAACAAGCCCGGCGGCGCGGCGAACGGCCGGGGCCCGCTCGTCGTCGACTTCGGCCTCCCGCCGAACATCGATCCTGCGGCGGCTCGCGCCGCCGGGCTCGAGCGCATCGGCATGGACGACCTCGTCCTCGCCGCGCGCGAGGACCGCGTCGCTCATCTGATGCGGCTCGCTCCCGTTCGTGCCGCTATCGACGAGCGGCTCGCCCGGCTCAGAGGCGAGCTCGCCGCGCGCGCCATCGGTCCGCAGCTCGCACAGCTGCGCGAGCAGTTCGAGCGCATTGCGGCAGCCGAGGTGGACCGCCTGCTCAAAGGAGAGCTGCAGGACCTCGATGAGCCGCGCCGCGCCCGTCTCGCCGATTGGGCGACGGCGCTCGCGCACCGCCTCGCTCATCTGCCCCTGAGCGGCATGCGCGCCGCCGCGGAGCACGCGAGCGCGGAGGCGACCGACGCGTTCTTCCGGGAAGCGCGCCTGCACCGTGCGCGCGCCGCCTCGAGCGCGGATCGGCTTCCGAGCCCGCATCGGAGCTCCGAGCCGCACGAGCCTGCCACACCAGCCGCGAAGTCCAATCCGCCATGACACGCGAGCGCTCCACCGAGCTGTACGAGCGGGCGCGCCGCCTGATCCCCGGCGGCGTGAGCTCACCGGTCCGCGCCTTTCGCGCGGTGGGCGGCACGCCCCTGTTCATCGAGCGCGGCGAAGGTCCCTACGTGTTCGATGCCGACGGCAACCGCTATCTCGATTTCGTCGGCTCGTGGGGACCGCTGATCCTCGGCCACGCACACCCGCAGGTCGTGCGCGCCGTGACCGACGCCTGCCGCAAGGGCATGACCTTCGGCGCGCCCTGCGCGGGCGAGGTGGAGCTCGCCGGCCGCATCGTGCGCTCGTATCCCGGCCTCGAGCAGGTGCGCTTCGTGTCCTCCGGCACCGAGGCCGTGATGAGCGCCATCCGCGTGGCGCGGGCCGCGACCGGGCGCAGCCTCATCGTGAAGTTCTCCGGCTGCTATCACGGCCACGCCGATCACCTGCTCGTCGCCGCGGGCTCCGGGCTTGCGACGCTCGGCCATCCGTCCTCGGCCGGCGTGCCGGAAGCCTTCGTCTCCGCGACACGAGTGCTGCCGCTCGACGACGAGGCCGCTGCCCGCGAGCTCCTCGCGCGCGAGGAAGTCGCCGCCGTGATCATCGAGCCCGTGCCGGCGAACCACGGACTGCTCCTGCAGCGGCAGGCCTTCCTCGAGACGTTGCGCGAGGAGACTCGCCGCCGAGGCGCGCTGCTCATCTTCGACGAGGTCATCTCCGGCTTTCGCCTCGCCCGCGGCGGAGCGGCGGAGCGGCTCGGCATCGTTCCCGACATGGCGACCTTCGGTAAGGTCATCGGCGGCGGCATGCCCGTCGGCGCCTTCGGCGGCTCGCGGCAGATCATGAGCCGGCTCGCGCCGGAGGGCGATGCGTATCAGGCCGGCACTCTCTCCGGCAACCCCGTCGCCATGGCTGCGGGGACCGCGACGCTCGACATCCTCGAGCGGGAGGACGGCTGGCGCCGGCTGGAGTCGCTCGGGGAGGCGCTCGAGCGCATGCTTCGCCCCGTGCTCGCTCGCGCGCCATTCCCGCTGCATCTCGTTCGCCTAGGCTCGCTCGCGTGGCTCTCGCTGCACGCCGCAGGCGCGCCGCGCGCCGCCGTCGCCCTGCCGCAGGAGGCGAGCGCGCGCTTCGCGAAGCTGTTTCATGCCATGCTCGAGCGGGGCATCTACCTGCCGCCCTCGCCGTACGAGGTGTGCTTCCTCTCGCTCGCGCACCGCGAGGAGCATCTGAGCGAGCTCGCCTCCGCGCTCGCGTCGGCGCTCGCGGCGTGAGGCTTGCGCCATGAGATTTACGCCATGAGACTCACCCCACGGGGCGCACGTCATGAGGCTCGCATCGCGAGGCTCGCGCCATGAGGCTCGCACGATGAGGTTCGCACGATGAGGCTCGCGTCATGAAGGCGGCGCGGATCTTCGAGCTCACGGTGCTGCTGCTCGTCGTGGTCTCCGCGCTCACGGCCTGCTGGTGGCTGTTCGACCAGCGGCAGTACACGCTGACGAGGGTGCACGAGGCCCAGAGGCTGCATGCCGAGCAGGTGGCGGCGGCGCGCGCGCTGCTCGCCGCGGGCGTTCCGCCGCAGCGCGTGCAAACGCTGCTGCCCGACCTCATCGTGAGCCACGGCGAGCCCGCCGTCTCACCCTCCGTCGAGCGCAAGCTCTCGAGCGAGCAGCGCCGCCGCATCAATCAGTACCTGTGGGAAGGCGGATTCTTCCTGCTTGCGCTCTGCGCCTGCATCGCGCTGATCTGGAACGCGCTGCGCAAGGAGGCGCAGGTGCTGAAGGAGCAGGACAACTTCCTCGCGCTCGTCTCCCATCAGTTCAAGACGCCTCTCGCGAGCCTGCAGCTGTCGCTCGAGACCATGAGCCTGCGCGCCCTCACGGCCGAGCAGCTGCAGACGCTGATCGATCGCATGCTGACCGACCTCACGCGCATGGAGACGATGGTCTCGCGCATCCTCGACAGCGTGCGCCTCTCGCGGGGCCGCGTGGATCTCAAGCGCGAGCCGGTGGCGCTCGCGAGCGCCGTGGGCCGCGTCGTCGGCCACTTCCAGGAGCGCGCGCGCCGGGATCGCATTCGGATCGAGACGCAGGTGCCCGAGGGATTGCAGGTGCTCGCGGACCCCCTCGCGGTGGACGTGGTGGTGCGCAACCTCGTCGAGAACGCCCTCAACGCCGTCTCGCCGGTCGGCGGCGGGAAGATCGTGGTGAGCTCGCGCCGAGTGGGAGCCACGATCGAGCTCGCGGTACGCGACAGTGGCATCGGCTTCCGCCCGGCCGATGAGAGTCATCTGTTCGAGAAGTTCTCGCGCCTGAGCCCGGGCGTCGGCAGCGGATATTACGGCACCGGCCTCGGCCTTTATATCGTGAAGCGCCTGATGCATCTGATCGGCGGCAGCGTGACCGCGCACAGCGAGGGACTCGGGCGCGGGGCGGAGTTCGTCCTCACCTGGCCGGCGGCGGGCGAGCCGCGCCCTGGCGAGCGACCGGCGAGGACGGGCGGGCCGGATGCGCTCTCGCCGGGGATGCCAAAGCCCATCGAGGCCGATCGAAAGGAATCCCCGTGACGGGCTCGGCCGCACGAATTCTCGTCGTCGAGGACGATCCGTCCCTCGCCGCAGGCCTCGCGGAGAACCTGCGCGCGGAGGGCTTCACGGTCGACACCTTGGGCGACGGGAACCGCGCCGTGGAGTGGTTCGATCGCGAGAGCTGCGATCTGATCGTGCTCGATGTGATGCTGCCGGGCCGCGACGGCTTCGCGGTGTGCAGCGCGCTGCGCGCGCGCGGGACGGTCACTCCGGTGCTGTTCCTCACGGCGCGCGGCGATCCCGCCGACCGCGTCCGCGGACTCGAGGCGGGCGGCGACGACTATCTCGCGAAGCCCTTCCACCTGCGGGAGTTCCTGCTGCGCGTGCGCGCGATCCTCAGGCGCTGGGACTGGTACAAGTCGAGCTCCGCATCCGCCCCGGCCGCCACGCTGCGCTTCAGCGGCAACGAGGTGGACTTCCGCGCATTCCGCGGCCGCTCGTGGAACGGCGAGGAGCAGGAGCTCACCGAGAAGGAGGCGATGATCCTCAAGGTGCTCGCCGAGAAGCCGGGCGAGATCGTCTCGCGCGAGGATCTGCTCGAGCGCGTTTGGGGCTACGACGTGTTCCCCTCCACGCGCACCGTGGACAACTTCATCCTGCGGCTGCGCAAGCGGTTCGAGCGCGATCCCGCGAATCCGCAGCACTTCCTCACCGTTTGGGGCGTCGGCTACCGCTTCGTGCCCGAGCCTGCGGAGGGGCCGTGAGCTCCGCCCGCTCGTTGAGGATCGGCACGCGGGCGTCCGAGCTCGCGCTGTGGCAGGCGCGCCGCGTGGCCGAGCTCATCCGCGGGCAGCCCGGCGCGCCCGCCGTCGAGCTCGTGCACATCCGCACGGAGGGCGATGCGCGCGCCGACATCCCGCTCTGGCAGGCGGACGGCCGTGCGTTCTTCACGCGGGAGATCGATCGGGCGGTGCTCTCGAGCGAGATCGACATCGCGGTGCACAGCCTGAAGGACCTGCCCACGGCGCTCGAGGCGGGGCTCGTCCTCTCCGCCGTGCTCGAGCGCGAGGATCCCCGCGATGCGTGGCTCTCGCGGTCGGCCTCGCCCCTGCAGGATCTGCCCGCGGGCTCGCGGGTGGGTACGAGCAGCCTGCGCCGCAGAGCCTTCCTCGCGCGGGCGCGCCGCGACCTTGCGGCGCTCGAGCTGCGCGGCAACGTGCCGACCCGGGTCGAGCGCCTCGCCCAAGGGCGCTTCGACGCCATCATCCTCGCGGCCGCGGGGCTCAAGCGGCTCGGTCTCGAGCGCCACATCACGTCGTATCTGCCGCCCGAGCAGTTCACTCCCGCGGTATCGCAAGGCGCGATAGGCGTGGTGAGCCGCGCCGGAGATGCGGAGTCGGCGCGTTGGCTGTGCGCGCTCGATCACTTCGCGA
>JASHSR010000072.1 GCA_030038645.1 Gammaproteobacteria bacterium | reverse complement strand
CTGCAGCGGCGGACCAAGAACAATCCGGTGCTGATCGGGGAGCCGGGCGTCGGCAAGACGGCGATCGTCGAGGGGCTCGCGCAGCGCATCGTCAACGGCGAGGTGCCCGAGGGCCTGCGCCGTAAGCGGATCCTCGCGCTCGACATGGGCGCGCTCATCGCCGGCGCGAAGTTCCGCGGCGAGTTCGAGGAGCGCCTGAAAGGCGTGCTCAACGACCTCGCCAAGCAGGAAGGCAGCGTCATCCTGTTCATCGACGAGCTGCACACGGTCGTCGGCGCCGGCCGCGCCGAGGGCTCCATGGACGCCGGCAACATGCTGAAGCCGGCTCTCGCGCGCGGCGAGCTGCACTGCATCGGGGCCACGACGCTCGACGAGTACCGCAAGTACATCGAGAAGGACGCCGCGCTCGAGCGGCGCTTCCAGCGCGTGATGGTCGATGAGCCCTCGGTGGAGGACACCATCGCGATCCTGCGCGGACTGCAGGAGCGCTACGAGGTGCATCACGGCGTCGACATCACCGATCCCGCGATCGTTGCCGCGGCGACGCTGTCGCACCGCTACATCGCCGACCGCCAGCTGCCGGACAAGGCGATCGACCTCATCGACGAGGCGGCTGCGCGCATCCGCATGGAGATCGACTCCAAGCCCGAGGCGCTCGATCGGCTCGAGCGGCGCATCATCCAGCTGAAGATCGAGCAGGAAGCGCTCAAGAAAGAGACGGACGAGGCCTCGCGCCGGCGCCTGAAGACCCTCGAGGAGACGCTGCGCAGCCTCGAGAAGGAGTACGCCGACCTCGAGGAGGTGTGGAAGTCCGAGAAGGCGACGCTGCAGAGCGCGGCGCAGATCCGCGAGGAGCTGGAGCGCGCGCGCACCGAGTTCGATGCGGCGCAGCGCGCGCGCGACCTCGGCCGGATGGCGGAGCTGCAGTACGGGCGGATTCCGGAGCTCGAGAAGCGGCTCACGCAGGCGACGGCCGCGGAGAAGCAGGAGACGCACCTCGTGCGCAACAAGGTGACCGAGGAGGAGATCGCCGAGGTCGTCTCCAAGTGGACCGGCATCCCCGTCTCGAAGATGCTCGAGGGGGAGAAGGAGAAGCTGCTGCGCATGGAGAGCGAGCTCGAGAAGCGCGTGGTCGGCCAGGACGAGGCGGTGCGCATCGTGTCCGATGCGATCCGCCGCTCGCGCGCCGGGCTCTCGGATCCGCGCCGCCCCAACGGCTCGTTCCTGTTCCTCGGGCCGACCGGCGTCGGCAAGACCGAGCTTTGCAAGGCGCTCGCCAACTTTCTCTTCGATACCGAGGACGCCCTGATCCGCATCGACATGTCGGAGTTCATGGAGAAGCACTCCGTGGCGCGCCTCATCGGGGCGCCCCCGGGCTACGTCGGCTACGAGGAGGGAGGCTATCTCACGGAGGCGGTGCGCCGCCGGCCCTATTCGGTCATCCTGCTCGATGAGGTGGAGAAGGCCCACCAGGACGTGTTCAACGTCCTGCTGCAGGTGCTCGACGACGGGCGCCTGACCGACGGGCAAGGCCGCACGGTCGACTTTCGCAACACGGTCATCATCATGACCTCGAACCTCGGCTCGAACGTGATCCAGGAGTACTCGGGCGCCCAGAACTACTCGCGCATGCGCACCGCGGTCATGGAGATCGTGCAGCAGAGCTTCCGGCCCGAGTTCATCAACCGGATCGACGACATCGTCGTGTTCCATCCGCTCGGGACCGAGCAGATCCGCAAGATCGTGGACATCCAGCTTGCGTACCTGCGCAAGCGCCTCGCCGAGCGCAACATGGACCTCGTGCTCGACGACAAGGCGCGCGACCGGCTCGCCGAGGCGGGGTTCGACCCGGTCTACGGCGCCCGGCCGCTCAAGCGCGTGATCCAGCAGCAGATCGAGAACGCGCTCGCCCAGCGGATCCTCAAGGGCGACTTCGGACCCGGCGACGTCGTGCGGGCGACCGTCCGCGACGGGCACCTCGCCTTCCAAAAGGCGGTGGGGAAAGCCGCCTGAAAGGCGGGCGGGACGCCCGCTGCGCGGGGCGGATGGGGTTGCGGGGCTTGCGCGCGAGGATTCGAGCGCCGGGAGGCGGATACCCGCTATAATTTCCGGCCGGGGACAACCAAACAACTTGACGAACAGCCATGCCGTTCTACGAATACGAATGCTCGAGCTGCAAGTTCTACAGTGAGGTGATGCAGAAGATCACCGATCCGCCGCTCAAGAAGTGCCCCTCCTGCGGCAAGAACACGCTGAAGAAGCTGGTTTCCGCGCCGAACTTCCGCCTGAAGGGGGGCGGGTGGTACGAGACGGACTTCAAGTCGGATAAGGAGGCGAAGCGCAACCTCGCGCAGGCGGAGAAGAGCGAGCCGGCCGAGAAGGCGGAGGCCAAGGAGTCGAAGGCCGCGGACGCAGGCGCGGGGAAGACGGAGTCCAAGCCCACGGAGGTGAAGGCCGGCGAGCAGCCGAAGGCCGCCGAGACTCCCGGGCGCAAGAGCGTATCGGTCTCGCGCAAGACGGCCGCGCCAGCACGGGCCGCGAAGGTGAGAAGCGGGCGCGCGAGCGCGCGGACGAAGACCCGCTCGGCGCGCAAGGCGCGCAGGTGAGTGACCCCGTCGCGGTCCCGCACAGCGAGCAAGGCGGGCCGCAGCGTGCGCCGCCGGCCAAGCGGAGCTGGGGCCTGCGGCGCTATCTCGTCGCCGGCATGCTCGTGTGGCTGCCGGTGCTCGCCACGATCTGGGTGGTGAGCTTCATCATCGACATGATGGACCGGACGCTCGTGCTGCTGCCCGAGCACTATCGGCCCGAGGCCGTCTTCGGCATGTCGATTCCTGGGCTCGGCGTCGTCTTCGCGTTCGTGGTGCTCCTGCTCACCGGTCTCGCCGTCACCAACCTCGTCGGACGCCAGCTGGTCACGTACTGGGAGGAGCTGCTGCACAGAATCCCGCTCGTACGCTCCGTCTACGGCGGCGTCAAAACTTTCGCGGAGAGCGTGCTCACCTCGACCCACTCGTTCCACCAGGTCGTTGCGGTCGAGTATCCGCGGCCCGGCATTTGGAGCATCGGCTTCGTCACGGCGGAGGACGTCCCGGAGGTGAGCGCCAAGGCCGGCGAGCAGCTGGTCTGCGTGTTCATCTCGCCGGCCCCGAATCCCACCGCCGGGTTCATCATCCTCGTGCCGCGCTCGCAGCTCATCCCGCTCGACATGACCGTCGATGCGGCGATGAAGATGATCGTCACCTGCGGCGTCGTCACGCCGCCGTATCCGCGCTAGAGGTTGCATGCGTACTCATTACTGCGGCAACGTGAACGAGACACTCACCGGCCGAGAGGTCACGGTCGCGGGCTGGGTTCACCGCCGCCGCGATCACGGCGGGGTGATCTTCGTCGACCTGCGCGATCGCGAGGGCCTGCTGCAGGTCGTCTTCGATCCCGACCGGCCCGAGGTATTCCGGGAAGCCGAGCGGCTGCGCAACGAGTTCGTGGTGAGCGTCGCAGGCCGCGTTCGCGCCCGCCCTGAGGGGACGGTCAACCCGAATCTCGCCTCCGGCCGAGTCGAGCTGCTCGCGCACTCGCTCGAGGTGCTCAACCGCTCCGAGCCGCTGCCCTTCCAGCTCGACGAGTCGGTGAGCGAGGAGGTGCGGCTCAAGTACCGCTATCTCGATCTGCGCCGCGAGGTGATGAGCGAGCGGCTGAGGCTGCGGCACCGGCTCACGCGTGCGATGCGCGCCTATCTCGATGCGAACGGCTTCGTCGACCTCGAGACCCCGATGCTCACGAAGGCGACGCCCGAGGGCGCACGCGACTACCTCGTGCCGAGCCGCACGCATCCGGGCAAGTTCTTCGCGCTGCCGCAGTCGCCGCAGCTGTTCAAGCAGCTGCTGATGATCGCGGGGTTCGATCGCTACTATCAGATCGTGCGCTGCTTCCGCGACGAGGATCTGCGCGCCGACCGGCAGCCGGAGTTCACGCAGCTCGACATCGAGACCTCCTTCCTCACGCAGAATGAGATCATGCAGCTGATGGAGGGGCTGATCCGCCACCTCTTCCGGGAGGTACTGGATGTCGCGCTGCCGGAGCCGTTCCCGCGCATGACGTTCGCCGAGGCGATGCGACGCTTCGGCTCCGACAAGCCGGATCTGCGCATTCCGCTCGAGCTCGTCGATGTCGCGGACCTCGTGCGGACTTCCGAGTTCAAGGTGTTCGCCGGGCCCGCCCAGGATCCGGGCGGGCGGGTGGCTGCGCTGCGCGTGCCGGAGGGAGGCGCGCTCACGCGCAAGGAGATCGACGATTACACCGCCTACGTCGCGCGCTACGGCGCGAAGGGGCTCGCCTACGTCAAGGTCAACGAGCACTCGAAGGGCCGCGACGGCTTGCAGTCGCCGATCGTCAAGTTCCTGAGCGATGCCGCCGTCGCCGGAATCCTCGAGCGCACCGCGGCGCGGGACAACGACCTCATCTTCTTCGGCGCCGGCGCGGCGAAGGTCGTCAACGACTCCCTCGGCGCCCTGCGCCTGAGGATCGGCCAGGACCTCAAGCGCCTCGAGCTCGGCTGGCGGCCGCTGTGGGTCACCGACTTTCCGATGTTCGAGTGGGACGCTGGGGAGAAGCGCTGGGTCGCGATGCACCACCCGTTCACCTCGCCGAAGCTCGACGATCCGCAGGCGCTGCGCGCGGACCCGGGCGCGGCGCTCGCGAAGGCCTACGATCTCGCGCTCAACGGCTCGGAGATCGGCGGCGGCTCCGTGCGCATTCATCAGCAGGCGATGCAGTCCACCGTGTTCGCGCTCCTCGGCATCGATGCCGAGGAGGCGCGCAGGAAGTTCGGCTTTCTGCTCGATGCGCTCAAGTACGGCGCGCCGCCGCACGGAGGAATCGCCTTCGGCCTCGACCGGCTCGCGATGCTCATGACCGGGGCCGACAGCATTCGCGACGTGATCGCGTTCCCCAAGACGCAGACCGCGGCCGATCCGCTCACCGATGCGCCGACGGAGGTCGGCGAGGCGCAGCTGAAGGAGCTGCACATTCGGGTGAGGACGCCGCCGGCGGCCCAGTAGGCGGGAGCGGCGAGCGCGCCGGGCAAGACGGGCGGGCGCGCACGGGCGACAGGCGTGACGCGCCTCAGCGAGTGACAGGCAGGCGTGACGCGCACGAGCGGGTGACGGGCGCAGGTGATGACGCGCTCCGGTGCGTGACAGGTGCGGGCGAATGACGCGCGAGACGGTCGTCTACGTTCACGGGCTGTGGCTCAGCGGCCGGGAGGCGCTGCTCCTCAAGGGCCGGCTTGCGCGCGAGTTCGGCTACGACGTGAGGACGTTTCGTTATCCCACGGTCTCGAGCTCGATGGCCGATGTGACCGCGGCGCTGCAGCGGCTCGTCGCGGACCTGCGCCCGCGCACGCTGCACCTCGTCGGCCACAGCCTCGGCGGCCTCGTCATCTACCGCTTCCTCGAGCGCTTTCCGGAGCAGGCGCCAGGACGGGCCGTGTTCCTCGGCACCCCCGCCGTCGCGTGCCGGGCTGCCGAGCGCGCGGCGCGCTTGCGGTGGGCGGCCTCGGCTCTCGGTCGGTGCGTCGCGGAGGAGCTGCTCGTCGAGCGGGAGCGGCACTGGACGAGTCCGCGCCCGCTCGGCGTCATCGCCGGCGTGCGCCCGCTCGGGCTGGGGCAGCTGTTCGCTCGTTTCGGCGATCAGAACGACGGCACGGTCGCGGTGAGCGAGACGCGGCTCGCGGGCGCGGCGGACCACATCACGCTGCCCGTGAGCCACATGGGCATGCTGCTCTCCGCGCGCGTCGCGCGCGAGACCGGCACGTTTCTGCGGA
>JASHSR010000071.1 GCA_030038645.1 Gammaproteobacteria bacterium | reverse complement strand
GCCAGCGCCAGCACCGCCGGTCCATTCACCCCAGAGTTCCCCTTCGCGTCCGCCACGCGGACCCAGCGTCAAAGTGTCGGTTGATGAGAGTGGTGGTGCCCGTTGCACCTTCAAGCACGTTCAAGCACGTACCGCGGATGTACAAAGCGGGAGGAGTTCGACAGCCGAACATCCTCCCGCCTTGTATGGACTAACCCTTGCGGATTACGGGGGAAATTCTACGGGGCGGGGGGCAGGCTGTCGAGCGGAAAACCCAGGGGCGGAAGACCTCATCCAGCGAGGGTAGAGTGCGTCATTCCCGAGGCCTCGCGGGGCGAGCGGCTCAGGGCTCGGCGGTCCGCTGTCGAAGGCGCCCCGGAGGGGCGCGCCAGCGGAGCGCCGAGCCCTGAGCCGCTCGCCCCCTCCTGCACCGGTTCAGCCACTTCACGCTCCAAGTCACTGTTTTGACAGCAGGTCGCGCATGGAGTAGCGACCGGGGGACCGGCGGGCGAGCCAGACGAGCGCGTCGAGGGCGCCGCGGGCGAAGACCGCTCGATCGGTGGCTCGGTGCGTGAGCACCAGCTGCTCACCGGCACCGGCGAAGAGCACCGTATGATCGCCCACGATGTCGCCGCCTCGCGTCACGGCGAAGCCGATCTCGCCCTCTTGGCGGGGGGCGCCGCCCGCGCGGGCGCGGACCCCGACTTGGTCGAGCTGCTGGCCGCGCGCCTCGGCAACCGCCTGCCCCAGCGCGAGGGCCGTGCCCGAGGGCGCGTCCTTCTTGTGCCGGTGATGCGCCTCGAGGATCTCCACGTCGAACTGCAGCGGCAGCGCTCGCGCGCATTGGCGCGCGAGCTCGATAAGCAGCGTGACACCGACGCTCGTGTTCGCCGAAACGAGGAGCGGGATGTGCCGCGCGGCGCGCTCGAGCTCGTGGTGCACGTCCGAGGTGAGCCCCGTCGTGCCGATGAGCAGGGGCTTGCCGGCGGCGACGCATGCGGCGAGGTTCGCCGCCGTTCCCGAGGGATGGGAGAAATCGAGCGCGGCATCGCAGTCCGCGAGCGCCCCCGCAAGATCGCCCGCGATGCGCACGCCGAGCGCGCCGACGCCGGCGATCTCGCCGATGTCCCGTCCGACGTGCGCGCTTCCCGGCGATTCGACGCCTGCCGCCACCCGGACATCCGAGCGCTCCTGCGCCGCGCGCGTCAGCGCCTGACCCATTCGGCCGGCTGCGCCGATGATGAGGACGCGCAGCGCCGGTGTGCGCCCGGCCGGATCCGTTCGCGCCGTCACGCCTTGCCGCCCGAGAAGAAGCGCTTGACGCCCTCGAGGAAGCCCTTCTGCCGCGGCGCGTGCCGATGCGCATGGCCGCCGGCGTAGAGCGATTCCTCGAGCTTGCGGATGAGCTCGCGCTGCTCGGCGGAGAGGCTGACGGGCGTCTCGACGACGACGCGGCAGAACAGGTCGCCCCGCGCGCCGCCGCGGACCGGCTTGACTCCTTTGTCCCGCAGCCGAAAGACGCGGCCCGATTGCGTCTCCGGCGGAATCTTGATGGTCACCTCGCCGTCGAGCGTCGGCACCTCGAGCGTGCCGCCGAGGGTGGCCGTCCCGAAGCTGATCGGCACCTCGCAGGTGAGGTGCTCGCCGTCGCGCTCGAAGATCGGATGGTCGCGGACGTGAACCTCGACGTAGAGGTCTCCGGGAGGACCGCCGTTGCGGCCGGCCTCCCCTTCGCCGGCGAGGCGAATGCGGTCCCCGGTGTCCACGCCCGGGGGAACCTTGACCGCGAGCTTCTTGCCCCGGCGAACGCGCCCCTGGCCGAGACAGGCGTCGCAAGGATTCCGAATGATCGTGCCGGCCCCGCGGCAGCGTGGGCAGGTCTGCTGCAGCTGAAAGAAGCCCTGCGACACCCGCACCTGACCTGCGCCCCCGCAAGTCTCGCACGTGACGGGGCTCGCGCCCTTCGCCGCGCCCGAGCCGTGGCAGACCTCGCACTCGTCGAGCTTCGTCAGCTCGAGCTCCACGGTGTGTCCGAAGACAGCCTGATTGAGGTCGAGCTCGAGCTCGTACCGTAGATCCGCGCCTCGGAAGACCTGCGAGCGCCCGCGGCGCGCCGTGCCGAAGATGTCGCCGAAGACGTCACCGAAGATGTCGCCGAACGCATCGCCCGCCGCGAAACCGCCGCGCGCGCCGGCGCGGCCCGCCGCCTCGACACCTGCGTGTCCGAACTGGTCGTACGCCGCTCGCTTCTGCGGGTCGGAGAGCACCTCGCAGGCCTCCTTCGCCTCCTTGAACCGCTCCTCGGCCTCGCTGTCGTTCGGGTTGCGGTCGGGGTGGTACTTCATGGCGAGCCGACGGTAGGCCTTCTTGATCTCGGCCTCGGTCGCGCTCTTCGGTACGTCGAGAACCTTGTAGTAATCGCGCTTTGCCATGCCTGCTTCGATCGCCTATCCCTCCCCGCCGTGACGCGCAGCCCGGCGCCGCGCGCGGGATGGCGCGCGGCGCTCAGAACGCCACGGCTCGACTCTACGAGGCCTTGCGATTCTTGTCGCGAACCTCTTCGAACTCCGCGTCGACCACGTCCTCCTTGCCTCCGCCGCCTGACGCCTGACCCGCTCCGGCGCCGGCCGCGCCCCCGGCAGGTCCGGCCCCGCCGCCCGCTCCGGCGGCGCCCTGCGCCTGCGCATAGGCATGCTGCGCGATGGTCGCGGAAGCCTGCGCGAGCGCATCCGCCTTCTTGTTGATCACGTCCTTGTCGTCGCTCTTCAGCGCGGTGCGCAGGTCGGAGACGGCGGACTCGGCCCGCGCCCGCTCCTCGCCCGAGACCTTGTCGCCGAGGTCCTTCAGGGACTTCTCCACCGCATGGATGAGGCCGTCCGCCTTGTTGCGCACCTCGACCAGCTCGCGGAAGCGCTTGTCCTCCTCCGCGTGCGCCTCCGCGTCGCGCACCATGCGCTTGATCTCCTCCTCCTGCAGTCCGCTCGAGGCCTTGATGACGATCTTCTGCTCCTTGCCCGTCGCCTTGTCCTTCGCCGACACGTTGAGGATCCCGTTCGCGTCGATGTCGAAGGACACCTCGATCTGCGGCATGCCGCGCGGGGCGGGCGGAATATCGGAGAGATCGAACTTGCCGAGCGACTTGTTGTCGCCGGCGCGATCGCGCTCGCCCTGCAGCACGTGGATCGTGACGGCCGTCTGATTGTCGTCGGCCGTCGAGAACACCTGCGACGCCCGCGTCGGGATGGTCGTGTTCTTCTCGATGAGCTTGGTCATCACGCCGCCGAGCGTCTCGATGCCGAGCGAGAGCGGCGTCACATCGAGCAGCAGCACGTCCTTCACCTCGCCCGCGAGCACGCCCGCCTGGATGGCGGCGCCGATCGCGACCGCCTCATCGGGGTTCACGTCCTTGCGCGGCTCCTTGCCGAAGAAGTCCTTCACGTACTTCTGCACGAGGGGCATGCGCGTCTGGCCGCCGACGAGGATCACCTCGGCCACCTCGGAGGTGGAGAGCCCGGCGTCCTTCAAGGCGATGCGGCAGGGCTCGACGGTCTTCTTGACGAGGTCCTCGACGAGGGACTCGAGCTTCGCTCGGGTGAGCTTGATGTTGAGGTGCTTGGGACCCGAGGCGTCCGCCGTGATATACGGCAGGTTCACGTCCGTCTGCTGCGTCGAGGAGAGCTCGATCTTCGCTTTCTCCGCAGCCTCCTTCAGGCGCTGCATCGCGAGGGGATCCTTGCGCACGTCGACGCCGGACTCCTTCAGGAACTCCTCGGCGAGGAAGTTGATGATGCGCAGGTCGAAGTCCTCACCGCCGAGGAAGGTATCCCCGTTCGTCGAGAGCACCTCGAACTGGCGCTCGCCGTCCACCTCGGCGATCTCGATGATCGAGATGTCGAAGGTGCCCCCGCCCAGGTCGTACACGGCGATCTTGCGGTCGCTGCCCTGCTTGTCGAGTCCGTATGCGAGCGCGGCCGCGGTGGGCTCGTTGATGATGCGCTTCACCTCGAGGCCGGCGATGCGGCCGGCGTCCTTCGTCGCCTGGCGCTGGGAATCGTTGAAGTACGCGGGCACGGTGATGACGGCCTCGGTGACCGTCTCCCCGAGATAGTCCTCCGCGGTCTTCTTCATCTTCATCAGGACTCGCGCGGAGATCTCCGGCGGAGCCATGCGCTTGCCCTGCACCTCGACCCACGCATCCCCGTTGTCGGCGCGCACGATCTTGTAAGGCACCATCTTCGCGTCGCGCTGGACCACCTCGTCGTCGTACTTGCGCCCGATGAGCCGCTTCACCGCGAACAGCGTGTTCTGAGGATTCGTGACGGCCTGCCGCTTCGCCGGCTGACCGACGAGCACCTCGCTGTCCTTGGTGAACGCGACGATCGACGGAGTCGTGCGGTCGCCCTCGCTGTTCTCGATCACGCGGGGCTTGCCGCCCTCCATGATGGCGACGCACGAGTTCGTCGT
>JASHSR010000070.1 GCA_030038645.1 Gammaproteobacteria bacterium | reverse complement strand
CTCGGCATCCAGGTGAGCGGGCAGCTGGCGCCGGGCGTCACGGCGAAGGACCTGATTCTCGCCATCATCGGCCGGATCGGCGTCGCAGGCGGCACGGGACACGTCATCGAGTACCACGGCGAGGCCATCCGCGCGCTCGACATGGACGAGCGTATGACCGTCTGCAACATGTCGATCGAGGCGGGAGCGCGGGCGGGGATGATCGCGCCCGATGAGACGACCTTCGCCTATCTTCGCGGGCGGCCGCGCGCACCGCAGGGCGCGGACTGGGAGCGCGCGCTCGATGCGTGGCGGCGATTGCCGACCGATCCCGGCGCGCAGTTCGACCGGACGGTGGAGTTCGACGCGACCGGCATGGAGCCCATGATCACCTACGGCACGAACCCCGGCATGGTCATTCCGATCACCGGCTGCGTGCCGTCGCGGCGGGACGATCCGATGTTCGACAAGGCTCTCGCGTACATGGGCCTCGAGGCCGGCGAGCCGCTGCGCGGCCGGCCGGTGAACGTCGTCTTCGTCGGCAGCTGCACCAACTCGCGTCTGTCGGACCTGCGCGGCGCCGCTCGCGTGCTGCGCGGGCGCAAGCTCGCGCGAGGCGTGCGCATGCTCGTCGTGCCCGGCTCCCAGCAGATCAAGGCCGCCGCCGAGGCCGAGGGGCTGCACCGGATCTTCGTCGACGCCGGAGCGGAGTGGCGCGAGTCCGGCTGCTCGATGTGCATCGGCATGAACGGCGACACCGTCGCGCGCGGGGAGTACTCGGTGAGCACCAGCAACCGCAACTTCGAGGGGCGCCAGGGCGCGGGCAGCCGAACGCTGCTCGCGAGCCCGCTCACCGCGGCGGCCTCGGCCGTGCGCGGCCGCGTCACCGATCCGCGGGAGCTGCTGTAGCCGCCGCGAGGCCGCGTCCTTCCCGCAACCGTCGCCCGGAGCCGTCCTTCCGCGCAGCATTCCAGGAGCCCCATGGACCCCGTCAAGATCGTCCGCTCGCGCACCGTCGTGCTGCCGGCCACGAACATCGACACCGACCAGATCATTCCGGCGCGCTTCCTCACCACGACCACCCGCGCGGGCCTCGGCCGGCAGCTGTTCACCGACTGGCGCTACGGTCCGGACGGGGCGCCGAAGCCGGAATTCCCGCTCAACCGCCCGGAGGCGGCGGGCTGCGCGGTCCTGGTGGCCGGACGGAACTTCGGCTGCGGCTCATCGCGCGAGCACGCTCCCTGGGCGCTCGTCGATTACGGCTTTCGCGCGGTGGTGAGCATCGAGATCGCCGACATCTTCCGCAGCAACGCGCTGAAGAACGGGCTGCTGCCCGTCGTGGTCGACGAGCCGACCGCGCGCTGGCTGATCGAGCACCCGGGCGCCGAGGTGACCCTCGATGTCGAGACGACGACGCTCAGTCTCCCGACCGGCGAGCAGGTGCGCTTTCCCCTCGAGCCGTTCGCCCGCTACTGCCTGCTGAACGGGGTCGATGAGCTCGGCTTTCTGCTCGCGCAAGCCCCGCGGATCGAGGCGTACGAGCGACGGAAGTCCGCGACGTCATGAAGGCGAAGATCGCCGTGCTGGGGGGCGACGGCATCGGCCCCGAGGTCGTCGCCGAAGGGCTGCGCTGCCTCCACGCCCTCGCCGGCTCGCACGGCCACGACCTGCAGCTCGAGGAGCTGCCGTTCGGCGGCGCGGCGATCGATGCTTGCGGCGACCCGCTTCCCGCCCGCACTCTCGAGGCCTGCCTGGCGGCGGACGCCGTGCTGCTCGGTGCGATCGGGGGGCCGAGATGGTCTCAACCCGGCGCGAAAGTCCGTCCGGAGCAAGGCCTGTTGAGGCTGCGCAAGGCGCTCGGGGTCTACGCGAACCTCCGCCCGGTGAAGGTGCATCCCGCGCTGCTCGACGCCTCGACGATCAAGCCGGAGGCGCTGCGCGGCGTGGACCTCGTCTTTGTGCGCGAGCTGACGGGCGGCATCTACTTCGGCGAGAAGAAGCGCGACGCCACCGGCGCCATGGACGTGTGTACCTACACGGTCCCGGAAGTGGAGCGCATCACGCGCACCGCGGCTCGGCTCGCGCGCGGGCGCCGGCGCAAGCTCACCTCGATCGACAAATCGAACGTGCTCGAGACCTCGCGGCTCTGGCGCGAGGTGTGCGAGCGAGTGATGCGCGCCGAGTTCCCCGACGTGGCGCTCGAGCACGTCCTGGTCGACGCCGCCGCCATGCATCTCATCCGCCGCCCGCGAGACTTCGACGTGCTCGTGACCGAGAACATGTTCGGCGACATCCTGACGGATGAGGCCTCGATGCTCGCCGGATCGCTCGGCCTGCTGCCCTCCGCCTCGCTCGGAGACGGCGCGCGCGGCCTCTACGAGCCGATCCACGGCTCGGCGCCGGACATCGCGGGCAAGGGAATCGCGAACCCCTACGGGACGCTCCTCAGCGTCGCGATGCTGCTGCGTCACTCGCTCGGGCTCCCGCGCGAGGCGGATGCCCTCGAGTCGGCGGTCAGCCGGGCGATCGAGAGCGGAGCGCGGACGCCGGACATCGCCGCGCCGGGCGCGCGCGCCTGCTCCACGCGTGAGGCCGGCGACGCGGTGCTCGAGCACTTGGCCAGGCCAGCCTGACCGCGCCCGGTGTCGTGAGTCTCACGCGTCCGCGAGCTTCAGCCGCGGCGCCGCGACGGCGCGCCGCGCGCGCTCGAGGCCGGCGGCGAGGTCGGCACGCAGGTCCTCGAGCGCTTCGATCCCGACCGAGAGCCGGATGAGGCCGTCCGTGAGGCCGGCCTTCAGGCGCGCGTCGGGATCCATCGCCGCGTGGGTCATCGTTGCAGGATGCGAGACGAGGCTCTCGACGCCTCCCAAAGATTCGGCGAGCGAGAAGCATTCGAGCCCCGATGCGAAGGCGCGCACGGCCTCGAGGCCGCCCGCGAGCTCGGCGGTGACGACGGCGCCGAAGCCGCGCTGCTGGCGGCGAGCCACGTCGTGGCCCGGATGCGTCGGCAGGCCCGGGTAGTAGACCCGCGCGACACCCGCCTGCCCCTGCAGCCATTCGGCGAGCGCCATCGCATTGCGCGCGTGCTGCTCGAGCCGCGCGTGCAGCGTCCGCAGTCCGCGCAGCGTCATGTAGCTGTCGAAGGGGGCGCCCGTCACGCCGAGGCAGTTCGCCCACCAGAGAAGCTGCTCGTGATGCTCCTTCGTTCGTGCGACCACCGCGCCGCCCACGACGTCGCTGTGGCCGTTCAAGTACTTCGTCGTGGAATGCACGACGAGGTCCGCTCCGTAATCGATCGGCCTCTGCCAGAGCGGAGAGAGGAAAGTGTTGTCGACCACGACGAGGGCGCCGCGCTCGTGGCCGAGCGCGGTGAAGCGCTCGAGGTCGGTGATTCGGAGCAGCGGGTTGCTCGGCGTCTCGATCCACAGGAGCGCGGTCGGCTGCTCGAGCGCCGCGCGCACAGCGGCCTCGTCGGCGAAATCGGCGAAGTCGGCGCGCAGCTCGCCTCGCTTGTGCCAGGCCTCGAACAGCCGGTAGGTGCCGCCGTAGCAATCGTGTGGGGCGAGGATCCGCGCGCCGGCCGGGAGCAGATACCCTGTGAGGGTGATCGCCGCCATGCCCGTCGCCGCGACGACGGCGCCCGCTCCGCCCTCGAGCGCGGTGAGCGCCTGTCCGAGCAGATCGCGCGTCGGATTGCCGGAGCGGGTGTAGTCGTAGGCGCGCTTGTCGCCGAAGGCGCGGAATGCGAACGTCGAGGAGAGATGGATCGGCGGCACGACGGCCCCGGTCTGCTCGTCGCTCACGAGACCGGCTCGTACGGCTTGGGTGATCGGATCCGGCTTCTCGCTCATGCCGGGCCCTCCAGCGCGCCGTGGAAGATCGCCCGCAGCGCCTCCGTCTCTTTCAAGAAGGCGTCGTGTCCGTAGACGGACGAGATCTCATACAGCCGGCCCGCCGGCAGTCTCGCGACCATCGCTCTCACGTCCGCGAGCGGCACCAGCAGGTCCTCGCGCACCGCGACGGCGCTCGTCGGGACGAAGATGCGCGTCGTATCGACACGGTGCAGGTCGATGGATTCCGAGAGGCAGAGAAACGACTCCGGCCGATAGCGCTCGGCGTAGTCGCGGCCGCGGGCCATCAGGTAGCGCTCGACCGGAAAGACGAGCGTCCCGTCCTCACGCGTCGGGGCGCCCGCGAAGCGGGCTGCAAACTCCTCGCTGCTGCGATAGGTCGTCATGGCGAGCGCTCGGGCGAGCTCGATCGCGGGAGCAGCGCGGCCGCTCTCGATGCCGAAGCGCACGATGCGCCGCTGGATGCTCCGCCACGCCGTCGACATGGGGTGGGCGCGATCGGAGGCGCCGATGACGATCAGATGGCCGACCCGCTCCGGATAGAGCTCGCCGAACGCGAGCCCCACCATGCCGCCGTAGGAGCCGCCGGCGATGGCCTTGAGGGACTTGATGCCGAGGTGATTGAGGATCCGAAGCAGTGACTCGGCCTGATCGTAGCTCGAGATGCTCGGGAACGCGGCCGAGGGCGCCGGCGTCGACTCGCCGCTGCCGCCGAGGAAATCGAAGCTCAGCACGCGGAAGCGATCCGAGTCGAGCGGACGTCCGGGGCCTGCGATCTGAGGCCACCAGCTCTCGCGCGGATCGTCCGTCCCACAGACGCGCCGGTGAGCCGAGATGCCGCCGAGCGCGCAGACCACGGGCGCGCCCGCGGGTCCGACGAGGCGCCAGGCGATGCGCACGGCCTCGAGCCGCCCGCCGTGGCGCAGCTCGACCTCTCCGGGGATCTCGAGGACGCCCTCCCGCAGCGGACAGTCCCGCGCGTGCGTTGCAGCGCGCTCGCCGACGTGCGCGCTGGCCGCGAGAGGCTCGACATTGGACATTCAAGTGCTCCGCAAATAGGGCTCGTCGCTCGTCGAGACCCCTGCAGAGCACCCGCATCGCTCGAGGCGGGTTAGCCGCGCCCATCGTCCCCCGGCGCGATGCGCCGAGCGGAGGCTGCGCTGACCGCTCATCTGCCGGCCCGCCGTAGCGGGTCGCAGGAGTTGGCACCTTTCCAAGCTGGTTGGGCTTGGCGGTTGCCCCGGCGTCGAAGGGCCTTTCCCTCAGCCGGTCTCGATGAGTGGGCGGCAGTCTAGGCCCCCCTCCCGCGTACCGTCAAGGCGGCCCCCGGGCCCCGCGGCGGGCTCCGAGACGCCTGGCGGCGTGGTGGATTCCGAGACGCTCGGCGGCGCGATGGGCTCCAACACCGCCGGACGGTGCGGCGGCGCCCCTGGCGGACCCCCGACTGGACCCTGCCCGGACCGTCGCGGGCCGCGGCGCGGCCTGCCCCTCGCGCGGACGCTACGGTTGTGTTAATGTATTAGCGCGCTGTTACATTGGAACAGGCTCCCGGGCCGGACTCGCATGAAAGTACATCGCCAGTTGACTCACCGCCAGGAGGCGCTCGCCGAGCGCAATTTGTGCGCCGCGGTCGCCGCGCTGCGCACGGCCGAGGAATGTCGGGCGTTCTTCCGGGACCTGTGCACGCCGGCGGAGATCCAGGCCATGGCCGATCGCTGGGCCGTCGTCGAGCGGCTGCGGCGCGGCCTGCCCTACCGGGAGATCCACCGGATGACGGGCGTCAGCGTGACGACCATCGGCCGCGTGGCGCGCTTCCTCGCCGCCGGCAACGGCGGCTACGTGCTCGCCGCGAAGCGCATGACGGACGGCGGTGCGCTCCGCGCCGCTCGCGACGGGAGCGCGAACGGCGCGAGCCGGCCCGATCGCCACGGCGGCGGTATCCTGCGATCCAATGGTGCCCGTCATGCCTGACGATCCTCGCCTGAAGCTCGCCGTGCAGAAGTCCGGGCGGCTCACGGAGCCTTCGCTCGATCTGCTCTCGCGCTGCGGCCTGAAGCTCTCGCGGGGCAAGGATCAGCTCATGGGCTTCGGCGAGAACATGCCGCTCGATGTGCTGTTCGTCCGCGACGACGACATCCCCGACTTGGTCCAGGAGGATGTCTGCGATCTGGGGCTCGTCGGACTCAACGTGCTCGAGGAGAAGCGCCTCGAGCTCGCCGCCCGCGGGCATCCCGCCCGCTTTCAGTGCGTGCGCGTGCTCGACTTCGGGCGCTGCCGGCTCTCGCTCGCCGTGCCGGAGGGCGTGGCGTTCGGCGGCTTGAGCTCGCTTGCCGGCAAGCGCATCGCGACGACGTATCCTTACCTGCTCGGCCGGTACCTGCGCGAGCGGGACGTGAGCGCCGAGATCGTCGTGCTCTCCGGCGCCGTCGAGATCGCGCCGCGGCTCGGGCGCGCCGACGCCATCTGCGACCTGGTCTCGACCGGCTCGACGCTGCAGGCGAACCACTTGCGCGAGGTGGAGACAGTGCTCGAGAGCCACGCGGCCCTCATCCGCACTCCGGTCGCGCTGCCGCCGGGGAAGGACGAGTGGGTGCAGAGGCTGCTCAAGCGCATCGAGGGCGTGCAGCAGGTGCGGGAGAGCAAGTACATCCTGCTGCATGCGCCGCGCGCGGCGCTCGCGCAGATCCGCCGGCTGCTGCCGGGCTGCGAGGCGCCGACGATCATCCCCCTCGAGGGCCATCCCGACAAAGTCGCGGTTCACGCCGTGTGCCGCGAGAACGTGTTCTGGGAGACGCTCGAGGACCTGAAGAAGGCGGGCGCGAGCGCGCTGCTCGTGCTGCCGGTCGAGAAGATGCTCGATTGACGCCATGCGCCTCCTCCTCTGGAAAGCCTTGAGCGATGCGGAGCGCCGCGCGGCGCTCGCGCGCCCGGCGCAGAGCAGCCGGCCGGACGTGGCAAGTAGCGTCGGCGACATCATCGCGGCCGTTCGTCGCGACGGCGATGCCGCGCTTCGCGACCTCACCGAGCGCTTCGACGGCGTGCGGCTCGATGCGCTCGCCGTCTCGCGCGCCGAGCTCGCTGAGGCCCGCGGCCAGCTCACCGCCGCACAGCTCGATGCGTTGCGCCGCGCCATCGCCAACGTCGAGGCGTTCCATGCCGCGCAGCGCCTCGAGCCCTTCGCCATGGACGTGATGCCCGGCGTGCGCTGCGAGCGCATCCTGCGGCCGATCTCCGCGGTCGGACTGTACGTGCCGGCAGGCTCCGCCCCCCTGCCCTCCGCGGTCGTCATGCTGGCGGTGCCGGCCCGCCTCGCCGGCTGCCCGCAGCGCGTACTGTGCACGCCTCCCGCGCGCGACGGCTCCGCGCATCCCGCCATCCTCGCCGCGGCGGAGCTCTGCGGAGTCGAGAGGGTCTTCAAGGTCGGCGGCGCCCAGGCGATCGCGGCCCTCGCCTACGGCACGCAGAGCATCCCCAAGGTGGACAAGATCTTTGGGCCGGGCAACGCCTGGGTGACCGAGGCGAAGCAGCGCGTCGCCGGCGATCCGGAGGGCGCGGCCTGCGATCTGCCGGCCGGCCCCTCCGAGGTGCTCGTCATCGCGGATGAGTCGGCGCGAGCCGAGCTCGTCGCCGCGGATCTGCTCGCTCAGGCGGAGCATGATCCCCAGTCGCAGGCCGTGCTGGTGACACCCTCGAGCGAGCTCGCAGGCGCCGTGGTCGCAGCCGTCGAGCGGCAGGTCGGAGCGCTCTCTCGCCGGAGCATCCTCGAGCGCTCGCTCGCGGCGAGCCGCTGCATCGTCGTCGAGGATCTCGCGACGGCGATCGCCGTATCCAACGAGTACGCGCCCGAGCATTTGATTCTGCAGGTGCGCGAGCCGCGCCGCGCGCTCGATGAGGTGCGGAACGCCGGGTCCGTGTTCCTCGGCGAGTGGTCCCCGGAGCCGCTCGGGGACTACTGCTCCGGCACCAACCACGTGCTGCCCACTTACGGCTACGCGAGGGCCTACAGCGGCCTCTCGACGCTCGACTTCGTGAAGCGCATCACCGTGCAGGAGCTCACGGCCGGCGGTCTCACCGCGCTCGGCCCGGTCGCGGCCGAGCTCGCACGGCTCGAAGGGCTCGACGCGCACGCGAGCGCGGTCACGCGGCGCCTCGCGGTGCTCGGTGCGCCCAAATGAGCGCCGATCCGAAGCCCGTCGCCTCGCCGCTCGCGCTCGCGAGGCCCGAGATCCTCGATTTGAAGCCCTACGAGCATGCCTCCTGGGAGCCGGAGCTCGAGCGCCTGCATGCGAACGAGCTGCCCTGGCGATCGAGCGGCGATGTGACGGCCGCCGGCCTCAATCGCTATCCCGAGCCCCAGCCTCGGGCGCTCGTCGAGCGGCTCTCCTCTCTCTACGGCGTCTCACCGCCCGAGGTCCTCGTCGGCCGCGGCAGCGACGAGGCGATCGACCTCGTGACGCGCGCGTTCTGCCACGCGGGCGCGGACAGCGTCATCGTCTGCCCGCCGACGTTCGGCATGTACGCCGTGGCCGCGCGCATTCAAGGGGCGGAGGTCGTTCGCGTGCCGCTCGATGCCGGCCGCGGCTTCGCCGTGGACGAGCGCGCGGTGCTCGAGCAGAGCGCCCGCAGGGCCGGCGCCCGGCCCGTGAAGCTCGTGTACGTCTGCTCGCCCAACAATCCAACCGGCAACCTCGTGGAGGAGCCGGCGCTGCTACGCCTCGCGGAGGCGCTCGCCGGGCGCGCGCTCCTCGTCGTGGACGAGGCGTACATCGAGTTCTCGGGTGCGCCGAGCATGGCGCGTCACGTCGCGAGCTGCCCGTACCTCGTCGTCGTGCGGACGCTCTCGAAGGCCCACGGGCTCGCCGGAGCGCGCTGCGGCACGCTGATCGCCGCCCCCGAGATCGTCGCGCTGCTGCGCAAGATCATTCCGCCCTACGCGCTCACGCAGCCGACGATCGAGACCGTGCTCGCCGCGCTCGAGCCGGATCGGCTCGAGGCGGCTCGCCGCCGTGTGACGCTCATCCGCGCGGAGCGCGAGCGGCTGCGCGAGGCCTTGAGCGCCTGCGCCGGCGTCGTGCGCGTGTATCCGAGCGTCGCGAACTTCCTGCTCGTCGAGTTCCAGGACGCCTCGGCCGCGTTCGCACGGGCGCGCGCGGCCGGACTTCTCGTCCGCGACGTGCGCGCGCAGCCCGGCCTCGGCCGCCACCTGCGCATCACGGTCGGTACGCCGGAGCAGAATGCGCGCCTGGTGGCGGCGCTCGCGCACGGGTCGGCCTGAGGGGCGTCGCCGCCGAGAATGTCATGACCGCCGTAAACACCACGACCGCCGCAAGCGCTCCCACCGCCTCGAGCGTTTCGGCCGCCTCGAGCCCCGTGCTGTTCATCGATCACGACGGAACGCTCGTCGAGGAGCCGCCGGACCAACAGGTCGATGCCGTGGAGAAGGTGCGCTTCATGCCGGGCGTGTTCGCCGCGCTCGCGGACCTCGAGCGCGCGGGATTCCGGCTGGTCATCGTGACCAATCAGGACGGGCTCGGAACACCGTCGCATCCGACGGAGGCGTTCGAGAAGGCTCACCGCTTCATCCTCGATGCGTTTGCCTCCCAAGGCATCGCGTTCGAGGCCGTGCTCATCTGCCCGCACTTCGCGGGCGATGGCTGCGACTGCCGCAAGCCGCTCCCGGGGCTCGTACAGCGCTTCCTGAGCGGCGGCAATGTCGATCTCTCGAGGAGCGCCGTCATCGGCGATCGCGACACGGATCTCGAGCTCGCGCGCAACCTCGGAGTCCGCGGGCTGCGGGTCCGCCGCGGCGGCACGCCGCAGGAGACCTGGCCCGCCGTCGCGCGCGAGCTGCTCGCGCGGCGCGCGCGCATCGAGCGCGTCACGAAGGAGACGCGCATCGCCGTCGCCGTCGATCTCGACGCGAGTCGTCTCGGCTCGAGTGGTCCTGATGCGACCGGTCTCGGCGGGGGCTCCGGCGGCACGACCGGTCCCGGCGCTGGTGGCCCCGGCGCGAGCGATTCCGTGCGCGCCCGCACGGGCATCGGCTTCTTCGATCACATGCTCGAGCAGCTCGCCAAGCACGGCGGCTTCGCGCTCGATCTCGTATGCGAGGGCGACCTCCACGTCGATGAGCACCACACGGTCGAGGACTGTGCGCTTGCGCTCGGCGAGGCCTTGCGGCGCGCGCTCGGGTCCAAGGCCGGGATCGCCCGCTACGGCTTTCTGCTGCCCATGGACGAGTCGCGGGCGCAGGCGACGATCGACCTCTCCGGCCGCGCCTATGCGGTGTTCGAGGGCAAGTTCGGCCGGGAGCAGATCGGCGGGCTTCCGACCGAGCTCGTCCCGCATTTCTTCCGCTCCCTCGCCGAGAGTCTCGGCGCCGCGATTCACGTGAGCGTCACGGGCGAGAACTCGCACCACATGGTCGAGGCCTGCTTCAAGGCCGTCGGCCGCGCGCTGCGCCAGGCCTTCCGCCGCGAGGGCTTCGAGCTGCCGAGCACCAAGGGCGTGCTCTGAGCGAGATCGTGCCGTGAGCGAGATCATCATCATCGACAGCGGCGGCGCCAACTTGGCCTCGCTGCAATTCGCCCTCGAGCGGCTCGGCGCCCGGGCGCGCGTGTCGAGCGACGCCGCGCAGATCGCGGCGGCCCCGCGAGTGATTCTTCCGGGCGTCGGCTCCGCGCGGGATGCGATGCAGAGGCTGCGCGCCGTCGGCCTCGCCGAGCAGCTGCCGAGGCTCGAGCAGCCGGTGCTCGGCATCTGTCTCGGCATGCAACTGCTCTATCGGATCTCGGCGGAGGGCGACACGAGCTGCCTCGGCGTGCTGCCGGGCACCGTCGAGCGCCTCATCTCGAAGCGCGGCCTGCCGGTGCCGCACATGGGCTGGAACCAGCTCGAGCTCACCGCGCGCGATCCGCTGCTCGAGGGCGTCGAGACCGGGGACTACGTGTACTTCGTGCACAGCTACGCGGCGCCGGTATCGCAGGCAACGCTCGCGACCACCCGCTACGGAGCCGACGTGACGGCGGTCGTGCGGCACGGCAACTTCTGGGGCACCCAGTTTCACCCCGAGCGCTCCGGGCGCACCGGCGCGGC
>JASHSR010000069.1 GCA_030038645.1 Gammaproteobacteria bacterium | reverse complement strand
GAAGTGGTGCCCTACGGCGAGGATCCCTTGAGCGGCCCGCGGCTCGATGTGCTGCGGCAGCTCTTCGATCGGCTGGTCGCGCAGGGCTATCATGGAATGATTGATATCAAGATCTTTCCGGGACGGTTCTGCTTGATGGGGGATTCCACCGACGGGTTCACGCTCGCGCCCGACGACACGGCGTACTCGCAGTGCTCCATCGTGGGCAGCGTCCCCGACGACTCGGCGTCCCAGCCGCAGCGCGTCTCGCTCGGCTTTGCCGATCTTGCGGCGACTCTGCGCAGCGCCTCGCACGGCGCGGCCGACGTTCAGGTCGAGTCGGGAGACGCCAAGTCGACGATCGTGGCATATCCCCCGGTGTCGGACTCGCTGACGGCCGGCGAATGGAATCGCGCCGCGAGCGCCAACAACCGGATCGAGATCCGGGTGCGCTGAGCGAGCACGCGCGCTCGCGCTCGGGTCGAGCGAGGCGGACGCCGCGCGCGCATCGTAGCGAATGCCCTTCGAGCTAGAGGAAAGCTTCCGTCCGCCGCGGTGGCTCGCGAACCGCCACGTCCAGTCGATCCTACCCAGCCTTCCCGCGCGCCGCAGCCGGCTCGAGCGGCGGCTGCGGCCGGTTCTCGCAGCGAGCCGCGCGATGCTGCTCGACTGTGGGGAAGGCGTGCGGCTGCAAGCGTTCCACGCGAGTCAGGCGTGCAGCGGCCTGCCGTCGGGCTCGCGCGTCGCGGTGCTGCTGCACGGCTGGGAAGGCAGCGCGGACTCGGTCTACGTCGTCTCGCTCGCGCAGCAGCTGTACGAGCGCGGTTTCGAGGTTCTGCGCCTGAACCTGCGCGACCACGGCGCCACCCATCATTTGAATCGCGAGCTCTTTCACTCGTGTCGCCTCCCCGAAGTGGTCGGCGCCGTGCGGTGCGTGCAGGCGCAGTTTGGGGGCAGGCCGCTGCATCTCGCCGGCTTCTCGCTCGGGGGCAACTTCATGCTGCGCGTCGCGGCACAGGCGCAGGCGGCCGGGCTCCGCATCCGGAAAGTCGTCGCGATCTCCCCGGTGCTCGATCCGGAAGCGACGCTCGATGCGCTCGAAGGCGGGTTCAAGGCCTATCACCGGTACTTCATCCGCAAGTGGATGCGCTCGCTGCTCCTCAAGCAGTCGGCGTGGCCGGGCGAGTACGACTTCGCCGATCTGCTGCGGATGTCGAGCTTGCGGCGCATGACCGCGGAGCTCGTGCGGCGGTTCACGCAGTTCGCGAGCCTCGAGGATTACCTGCGTGGCTACGCGCTCGTCGGGGCGCGGCTCGCGGAGCTCTCCGTTCCCGCGACGCTCATCACGGCGCTCGACGATCCCATCATTCCGGCGCGCGACCTCGAGCGCCTCGCGCCGACGGCGGCCTTGCGCCTCGTCGTCACTCGGCGCGGCGGGCACTGCGGCTTCCTCGAGCGCCCGACGGCGTGGACCTGGGCGGAGCGCAGGGCCGCAGCGGAGCTCGATGCGGCGGAGCTCGATGCGGCGCCGGTGCTGGCGCCCGGCTACCCGCCGGACCGTGAGTGACGCTTCTCCTCGAAGCTGACGACGGGCTGCCCGCTCGTGACGATGAGCTCCCCGTCGATCACGGCGCCCTTCGCGATGGCGATGGATCGCGCGCTCACGCGCGCGCGAATGACGGCCGTCGCGCCGATCTCGAGCTTGCCGGTCACACTCAGGGTGCCGATGATCTTGCCGGCGACGACGCCTTGCTCCGCGTGGATCTCGCCTTCCCACTCGGATTTCACCGCCATGCTGAGCGCGCCGCGGATGTGGCCATCCCCACGAATGGCGCCGCAGAGCACGAGCGGACCTGCGGTCTCGATGTCGCCCGTCAGGCGGCAGCCCTCCGCGACGAACGTGGGCGAGCCGCCGAGAAAGTCGAGCAGCCGCCGCTTCGGTGATTCGCTCATGGGATCTTTGGATCTGTTGCTCGAGCTCGCGTACCGGGCGCCATTATCGCCTCATCCGCGGCGAACGTTGACAGGAACCGCATGCCCCGGTCCGCCTCTGACAAATTTCGTCACGGTGACGGCCGTCACAGCGTACGGCTAAGCTGCTGTTTTCTATGCTCGTTCCGGCTTGGCACGCCCCTTGCTCCACCTGCGCCATGGCGGTTCGCTTCCCCGGGCCGCGCTGACAGACTCGAGACGCCGCGCCGGGCATCGAACGTAGGGGTGCTGGAGGCTCTCAAAGAATCGCGAACAACTTCCCCGGTGTTCGCTTGTGGAACGCCGCGATGCGCTTCCCCCGCTCGCGGCGTTTTTTTTTGCCCAGCGCGGCCAGGCTGGCGCGGCGGGCCTGGCACGGCCGGCTTGGCACGGCCGGCCCGACGTCGACGGCCTGGCGCACCGAGCCGGCGCCTCGCCCGCCCGACTCGTCTTCCCCGCGCGTGCCTCACTTGAGCATCAGCACTTCCAGCCGGCCGGCGCGGTTCTCGACGTTGACGCCGACCGCGCCCGGGTAGCGGTGCAGCGTGAGATCGGCGCGGCAGGCGCCGATGTGAAGGTTGCGGATGCAGACTCTCTCGAGGCAGGGAGGCAGAGCGGGGTAGTGGAGCGTGAGCCGTCCGTGCGCGGCGTCGATCTCGATGCCGAGGCAGGACTGCAGCAGCATGAACACGGCGCCCGAGGCCCACGCCTGCGGCGAGCAGGCGACCGGATAGCGCGTGGGCGCCTTGCCCGGGCGGCGGCGGAAGCCGCAGAACAGCTCGGGCAAGCGGCTCGAATCGAAGTAAGTGGACGCCTCGAAGAGCGAGGCGAGCGTCCGCACCGCGAGCGCCTTGCTCGGCAGGCGCGTCACGCCCGAGGCGATGATCGCGTTGTCGTGCGGCCAGATCGAGCCGTTGTGGTACGACATCGGGTTGTAGCGCGATTCGGTGTCGGCAATCGTGCGGATGCCCCACCCGGAGCAGAACGCCTCATCGCTCAGGGACTCGAGGATCGCCTCGGTGTGCTCGCGGGCCGCGATGCCGGTAGCGAGGCAGTGGCCGCAGTTGGAGCTGCGGACGCGGCACGGGCGCTCCTCTCCGTCGAGCGCGAGCGCGTACACGCCGATCTCCGGGCACCAGAAGCGCGCCTGGAACCGCTCGCGCAGGCTGCGCGCAGCATCGACGAGCGCCCGCGCCTCGTCCGCGTGTCCGAGCGCGCGCGCGAGCTCGGCGCCCGCGAGCCGGGCCGCGTAAGCGTAGCCCTGCACCTCGCACAGCGCGATGGGACCCTCGGCGAGGCGCCCGTCGGCGTGAAAGACCGAGTCGTACGAGTCCTTCCAGCCTTGCTGCACGAGCCCGTTCGGCGAGCGGCGTTGGTACTCGACGAAGCCGTCATGGTCTAGGTCGCCGTACCGCTCGAGCCACTCGAGCGCCGCGCGGATGTTGGGCCAGATCGACTCGATGAGCTCGGCGTCCGCCGTGCGCTGGTAGTAGGCGCCGGCGAGCATGACGAAGAGCGGAGTGGAATCGACGCTGCCGTAGTAGCGGCCGAAGGGAATCTCTCCGAGCGCCGCCATCTCGCCGCCGCGCGCCTCGTGCAGGATCTTGCCGGGCTCGGCGTCCCTCGCCGGGTCGCTCGCGGTCGCTTGCGTCTCGGCGAGGAACGCGAGCACGCCGCGCGCGATGTTCGGCGAGAGCCACAGCGTCTCGAGGGCGGTGATGATGCCGTCCCGCCCGAACGTCGTATCGAACCAGGGGACGCCCGCGTAAGGATACAGACCCTGCGGGGTGTCCGTGAGCAGCATGTCGAGGTCGGCGGCGGAGCGTTGCAGCCACGCGTTGAACTGATCGTTCGAGGTCTCGAGCGCGCAGTTGAAGCGGGCGCCCCCCGCGCGCGCCTGCTCCGCGCGCGCGAGCGCAGCGTCGTGCGAAGCGGCCCGCAGGCTCGAGCCGTCGACGTTGCAGGTGACGCTGAGGGCGTAGACCTGCTCGCTGCGCCCGTCGAGATGAGCGTCGAGCCGCAGGCGAGATCCCGTGATCGCCCGCGGCTGCGGCTTGCATTCGATCAGCGTGCGGCGCGTCACGCCGTCGAGCCCCCGGTAGGCGAGCTCGGCCGCACCGCCGTCCGTGCGCGTCTCGAGCAGCTCTCCGCGCCGCGCGCGGCTCTGCCCGCGGATCTCGAAGATGTCGGCGTAGTCCGCCGCGAACTGCACCTCGAGCGCGATATCGAGCGGCTCGCGCGTGAAGTTGCGCACGTGGATGCGCTCGTAGCAGGTGCTCTTCCAGATGAGCTTGGAGCGGTAGATGTGCAGCGAGCCGCGCGGCAGCACGACGCGTCCGTTCCAATACAGGTCCGGATTGGTGAGATCGGCCGACATCAGCAGGTTGTCGCGCCGGACCGCGGAGCTCAGCAGGTGCGGCCGCCCCCCCGCGAGCTTGAGGGTCAGCTGCGAGAGAAAGCGCGTGCCGTCGTGGTAGAGCCCTTCCTCGGGTCGCGCGCCGGCGTCGATGTCGCCGAAGTCGTTGAACAGCCCGAGCGTCGCGTCGTCCTTGAGGACCAGAGTGTGCTCCGGAATCGGAACCTCCGGAGCGAGGATGTAATAGCGCTGGACGTCCTCGGACACGCCCTCAGCCGGCACTCGAGCTCTCCATGCGCGCGGATGGCCTCGAAAGAGTCAGGGGAAGCCCGGTGGGAGCAAATCACATGCCTGCCATCCGAGCAAGTCGCGCGGAGTGCCGCCGCGCTCGAGCTCGGCTCGCGGCGAGCGCATCGGGGGAGCGGATCGGCCGAAAGGCCACGCTTCCGCATCGCGCGGCGATTTGGCGCCGTCACGGGGAACGCTAAACTCAGCCTCTCATGAAACGCCTCGCCTCCCTCGCCGTCGCTCGCGACGCTCTCTGTCCCCCGGCATCGCCCGCCTCGGCGGCCATGGGTCGCGATGCCGTGCGCGCGCTCACGCTCGCGAACGGCATCAAGGTCATCGTGTGGCCGAGCGGCGCGATTCCGAACGTCGCGCTCAACAATTGGGTGCGGGTCGGCAGCCGCAACGAGACTCGAGGGCTCACGGGACTCGCGCACTTTTTCGAGCACATGATGTTCAACGGCACGGCGCGGTTCGGCCCGGGGGAGTTCGACCGGCTGATGGAGGGCCGGGGCGGCGCGAGCAACGCCTTCACGACCGACGACGTGACGGTCTATCAGGATTGGTTTCCGAGCGAGGCGCTCGAGCTCGTCTTTGAGCTCGAGGCGGATCGCATCGCGAACCTGAGCTTCATCCCCGAGCTCGTGGAGTGCGAGCGCCGAGTCGTCCGCTCGGAGCGGCGGCTTTGCGTCGACGACAATCCCGCGGCGCTGCTCAGCGAGCGCGTGCAAGCCGCCGCGTTCGTCGCTCATCCCTATCGGTTCCCGACCATCGGCCTGCCGTCGGACATCGCCGCCTGGCGGCTCGCGGATCTGCGCAAATTCTTCCGGGCCTACTACGCGCCGAGCAACCAGACGCTCGCGCTCGCGGGAGACGTGACGCCGGAGCAGGCGCTCGCGCTTGCGCGCAAGTACCTGGCGCCCATCGCGCGGCGCGAGCCTCCGCCGCCCGTCCGCGTCCGCGAGCCGCAGCAGCTGGGCGAGCGTCGCGTCGTCCTGCGGCGCAAGGGCCGGACGCCGCTCCTGCAGTACGCGTACAAAGCCCCCGCCGCGGGGGATCCGCGCGGGCCGGCCGTGAGGCTGCTGCTCGCGGTGCTCGTCGAGGGCGACGCCTCGCGCCTGCACCGGCTGCTCGTCGAGGAGCGCAAGCTCGCCGTGGAGGTGGCCGGCGACTGGCACGAGGGCTTCGATCCGGGGCTGTTCTGGCTGCACCTCACGCTGCCGGAGGGCGCCGATCCGCTCGCCGTGCGCGATGCGCTCGACGCCGAGCTCGCGCGGCTCCTCGAGCGAGGCGTCACGCCGGCCGAGCTCGATCGCGCGAAGAGCCTCGCGGCGGCGGCCCATTTTCGGCAGCTCGCGACGATCGACGGCAAGGCTCACCTCCTCGGTGAGTACGAGCTCCTGCGCGGCGGTTGGCGCGCGCTGTTCGATGCGCCGGCGCGGTACGACGCGCTCACCCGCGCGCAAGTCCAGGCGGCCGCCCGCGCGATCCTCGATCCTCGCAGGCGAACCGTCGGCATGCTGATGCCGACCGAGCCCGGCCGGCGCGCGTGACGCACGACGTTCGCTCGCCTGCGCACGAGCGGCGGACTCTGCCGAACGGCGCGCGGATCGCCATCGTCCCGCAGCGCGAGGTACCGCTCGTCGCCTTCTGCGCGATCTTGCGCGGCGGCGCCCGCTGCGATCCCGCCGGCCGATCGGGGCTGAGCGCGCTCGTCGCGGCGCTGCTCGGCAAGGGGGCAGGCGCCCGGGGCACCTGCGAGTTCGCCGAGGCGGTCGAGAGCGCCGGCGGCAGCTTCAATGCGGCCGCGACCGCCGATCACATCGTCGTGAGCGGGCAGTTCCTCTCGCAGCACCAGGAGCGGATGCTCGAGCTGCTCGCCGACGCGCTCCTCGCTCCGCGCTGGTCCCGCGCGGAGCTCGAGAAGCTGCGCGCGCGGCAGATCGAGCTCATCAAGGCGGCGAAGGACTCCGATCCCGCGGAGCTGCTCGCCACCTACGGCCGCGCGTTTCTGTTCCGCCGCCATCCTTACGGCAAGCCGGTCATGGGCGCGGAGGATTCGCTCGCGTCGATCACGATCGAGGACGCGCTGCGGCACTACCGCTCGCACTTCGGCGGCGACCGGCTCGCGCTGATCCTCACCGGCGACGTGAGCGGGCCCCGGCTCGCCCGGGCGGCGGCCAAGGCGTTCGGCGGATGGCGGCCGGCCGCGACGCGGCTGCCCCCTCTCGCGCGTCCGAGGCCGATCCGGGGCCGGCGCGTGCTGCTGATCGACCTTCCCGACGCCGCGCAAAGCTACTTCTGGATCGGCGGCCTCGGCGTGGACAAGCGCTACGAGAGGCGGGCCGCGCTCGACTTGGTGAACACGCTGTTCGGCGGACGCTTCACCTCGCTCCTCAACAGCGCGCTGCGCATCCGCTCGGGCCTCTCGTACGAGGCGTTCTCGAGCTTCAATCGCGGGGCCGTGCGCGGGGAGTTCGCGATCCGCTCCCTCGCCCAGACCGAGCACACTGCGGAGGCGCTCGACCTCGCGCTCGCGACGCTCGCCCGCCTGAAGAGCACCGGTGTCTCCCGCCCCATGCTCGAGTCGGCGCGCGCCTACGCGCTCGGACAGTACCCGCTCTCGCTCGAGACCGCCGCCGACTGGGCGTTCGCGTTCGGCGAGCTCGAGGCCTACGGCCTCGCGCCGGCCTACATCGACGGCTACGGCGCGGCGCTGCGCGGCGTGAGCCTCGAGGATGCGCGCCGCGTCATCGCCGAGGCGTTTCCGGCTCCGGGCCGGGCCGTGGTGGTCGTCATCGGCGACGCCGCGAAGGTTCGCGCGTCGCTCGCGCGCTACGGGCCGGTCGCCGAGATCCCGCTCGCCCGGCCGGGATTCGATGCGGCGCCGCCCACGCGCGCGCGGCGGCCCTCGAGGTATTGAAATCGCCTCCGGCCCGTCCCCATGATGACGGGCTCGTGCCAAGCTGTGAGCCCTGATGGAATACCGGGACTACTACCAAGCGCTGGGCGTTGCGCGGAACGCCACCGCAGAGGAGGTCAAGAAGGCCTACCGCAGGCTCGCGCGCAAGTACCACCCGGATGTGAGCAAGGAGGCGAACGCGGAGGAGAAGTTCAAGGAGGTCCAGGAAGCCTACGAGGTTCTGAAGGACCCGGAGAAGCGCGCGGCCTACGACCAGCTCGGCGCCGACTGGAAGCAGGGCCAGCAGTTCCGGCCGCCTCCGGACTGGGCGAGCGGCTTCGAGTTCCGCGGCGCCCCCGGCGAAGGCGCCGGCCCCGGGCATGCTCACGGGCAGGGGCCTCGAGCGGGCGCCTTCCAGTTCCAGTTCGACGGCGACGGCCGCGGATTCAGCGACTTCTTCTCCTCGCTTTTCGGCGGGGGCGAGGGGAGTCCGTTCGGCGAAGCGGCACGCGCCCGCGGCGGCCGCGACCATCACTCGCGGCTCGACATCGACCTCGAGGAGGCCTATCACGGCGCAACGCGCACCTTGGAGCTCAAGCGCCCGCAGGTGACGCCCGACGGCCACGTCGAGCTCACCACTCACACCGTTCGCGTCTCGATCCCGGCGGGCGTGACCGACGGCCAGCTCATTCGCCTCGCCGGGCAGGGCGAGCCTGCGCCGAGCGGAAGCTCCGGTGCCGCGGGCGATCTCTACCTCGAGGTGCACGTGCGCCCGCACGCGCTCTATCACCTCGACGGGCGCGATGTCACCCTCACACTGCCGGTCGCGCCTTGGGAGGCCGCGCTCGGCGCCACGGTCACGACGCCGACGCTCGGAGGCTCCGTGGAGCTCAGGGTTCCGGCGGGCTCGCAGTCCGGGAGCCGGTTGCGGCTGCGCGGCCGCGGCCTTCCGGGCCAGCCGGCCGGCGATCAGTACGTCGCGCTGAAGGTGGTCATGCCTCCCGCGAACTCTCCGGCGGCACGCGCGTTGTACGAGCAGATGCGGCGCGAGCTGCCCTTCGATCCGCGGGCGGATCTGCCGAGGTAATCGCATGACGGATGCAATCGACCTGCTCGAGGCTCATCTGCTCGGCGAGAGCGACTGGATCGCCGTCGACACGCTCTGCCGCGTCTGCAACTTGAGCCTCGATGTGATGGCGGAGCTCGCGGACCTCGGCGTCGTCTCCCCGAGAGGCGGCTCGCCGCGCGAGTGGCAGCTGCCCGCTACGTCGCTTCCGCGCCTGCGGACCCTCGCGCGCCTGATGCACGACCTGGATCTCAACGTCGTCGGCGCCGCCCTGGCCGTGGAGCTGCTCGAGACGCAGCGCCGCCTGGAGCACCGCCTGCGGGAGCTCGAGCGGCATTTGCGCTCCGGCCGCTAGCCGCGTCGCTCGCTGCTCAGGTACGCCTGCTCCTCGGGCGTCGTCGGACGGCCGAGGATGCGATTGCGATGCGGGAAGCGCCCGAAGCGCTGGATGACCGAGCGGTGCGCCTCGGCGTGCCGCAGCACCTCCGCGAGCGGCGGGCACAGCTCCTTCGGAGTCTCCTCGAGCAGCCGGCGGTAGGCCGTGACGGACTCCTCCTGCGCCTCGAGCGACTCGGCGTGCTGCAGGGGCATGTAGAAGAAGATGCGCTCGACGACGGCGAGCGCCGCGTCGGCGCCCGACTGGATCCCGGAGAGCGTGAGGCCGAGCGCGCGCTGGTCCGCCGCGAAGGCGCGCGGCGTGCCCCGATAGATGTTGCGCGGGAGCTGGTCGAGCAGCAGGATGAGGCTCAGGCGGCGCCTCGGGCTGTCGGCCCAGGAGGCGAGCTTGCCCTGTGCCGCCTCGGCGACGAGCGGCTCGAAGCGCGCGGCGATCGCCTGGTCGCGCTCGCGCCGGACCGCCTCCGGCTCATCGGCGCCGAACCAGAATTGCATGCGCTCCTCGAGCCGCGCCGCGCCGAGCGGCAGGCGCCCGAACCAGAACTCGCGAACTTCCCGGGCGTGGTCTGCCATGGCCGCGGCGGCGCGGGCGCGGCCGCCTCGAGCCTCACCGCATCACGGCGCGGCCCAGCATGGGCCTGGCCCGCGGCTCGTTGCTCGACCCATCGTGGGCCTCGCCCCCGCTTGGCGGGGGCCGACACGCGCTATCGCGCGCATCGTCATGAGCCGCTCCTGCGGCTCATTCGCACAGGCTCTCGAGGTATCCCTGAGCGACCGGCGAGAGTCTCTTCAGGGCGAGCCGGCGCGCCCTCGGCGCATCGACGATGTACTCGAGCGGGCCGGAGACCAGCATCTGGCGGATGCGCGGGTACTTGGCGGAGACCCGCGCCATCTTGTTGAGCACGGTGAAGCCGCGGTTGATCTTGCTCAAGGGAGCCCGGTTCTGCTCGATGGTCCGGGCGAGATACTGCCCGAAGCGGGCGTAGAGGAAGTAGTCGTCGTCGCCGACCTGGAATCGAGCTTCGGCGAAGAAGTCGGGGAAATACCTCTCTAGGTACTGAGAGACTCGTTGAAGACGGGGCCCAGGGTCGCTGTCAGTCGACGCTTTGCGCTTCTTCATCGGTTCGCCACACCTCCGGTGTCGGACGCAACTCCGCGCCACGGCCGGCACCGCCCTCGCGACGCGGCGAGCGGCGCTGCCTCACGCAACGCGGCGCGAACGTTACGGCACATCGGCCGCTGATGCAATACTTGGCGCGTGAGGAATCTCTCAAACGCAACACCGATCCGCCGCGAGCGCTACCTGCGGCGCCTCGCCGCGACCGCGCTGTGCTTCGCCGTGTTCGGCGCCGGCTGCCTCGGCCTCACGCTCCTCGCGATTCCGCTCGCAGCTCTCGTGCCCGGCGGCTCGAGCGCCCGCCGTTTGCGGGTGCGCCGGGCCATCGGGCGCTCCCTGCGCTGGTACGCCCGCTTCATGCGCGCGGCGGGCGTGCTCTCGTACGAGGTCCAGGGCGCCGAGACTCTCGGCCGGCCCGGCCAGCTCATCCTCGCCAATCACCCGACGCTCATCGATGCGGTATTTCTGCTGGGGCTCACTCCAAGCTCGACCTGCATCGTGAAGCAGGCGTTGTGGCACAATCCCCTCACCCGCTGGCTCGTGGTCGCCGCCGGGTATGTGAGCAACAGCTCGGCGGACCGGATGATCGAGGGAGCCTCGGAAGCCCTGCTCGCAGGCGAGAGTGTAATAATCTTCCCGGAGGCCACGCGTACCGTGCCGGGGCAGCCGCTGCAGTTTCACAGGGGGGCGGCCGCCATTGCCGTGCGGGCCGCTCAGGTGGTGACGCCCGTGTATATCCGGTGCAGTCCGTCTACGATGACGAAGGGCGAGCCGTGGTACCGCATCCCGGAGCGGCGGGCGCATTTCTCGCTCCGCACCGGCGCGGACCTCGATCCCGAGCCCTTCAGGCGCGGTGCGCCGGCTCCGATCGCCGCGCGCGAGCTCAACGAGCGTCTGCTGCAGGCTTTCACGGCGGAGCTCTCTCAAGTCCGCCGGATCGATTGAGTATGTTAAAGAGGGGCCGACGGCGCACACTCGCCCGAGGCCAGGCTCTCGGACGCTGCGAATGACGGCCCAGGACCCCAAGCAAGACGCCGGCCAGAACGCGAGACACGACGCGGATCGGATTTACCAGATGATCCGCTCCTCGCTCGTCGAGCTGTTCCGGCTCGATCCCGCCCGCATCACGCCCGAGGCCCGGCTCGCCGACGACCTCGAGATCGACAGCATCGACGCCGTGGACCTCGTCGATCAGGTCAAGCGGGCGACGGGGCGCAAGGTGAGCGCCGAGGACTTCAGATCGGTGCGCACCGTATCCGACCTGGCGCGAGTGGTCGAGCGCCTCGTCCAGTCGTGATTCGAGCGGAGCTCCCCGGTGGCGATCGGCTTCGCTCCCTGCTCGGTCATCCCGGTCTACAACCACGCGCGGACGGTCGCGCGGGTGCTCGGGGCGGCGCGCGCCGCCGGCTTGCCCTGCTTCCTCGTGGACGACGGCTCCGAGCCGCAGTGCGCGCGCGAGCTCGAGCGGCTCGCCGGGCGGACCGAGCAGACGCGCCTGCTGCGGCTCACGGCGAATCGCGGCAAGGGCCGCGCCGTGATCGCCGGGTTCGAGGCCGCCGCGGCGCAGGGCTTCACCAATGCGCTGCAAGTGGACGCCGACGGACAGCACTCCCTCGAGGACATCCCGCGCCTCATCGACGAGGCCCGCGCCCACCCGGATGCGCTCGTGTGCGGCCGTCCGGTCTTCGATGCCTCGATGCCGGCGGTGCGGCGCTATGGACGCTACCTCACGCACGCCCTGGTGTGGCTCGAGACTTTGTCGCTCGACATCCCCGACTCGCTCTGCGGCTTTCGGGTCTACCCGCTCCGGGCCGTGACCGAGCTGCTGCAGCGGGAGCACGTCGGCGCCCGCATGGACTTCGACGTCGAGATCCTGGTCAGGTTGTACTGGCGGAGCGTGCCCCTGCGCTGGCTCAGCACGCGAGTCGTCTACCCGCTCGACGGCGTCTCGCACTTCCGGCTGCTGCGCGATAACGCGCGGATGGTCGCTCTGCAGCTGCGGCTCCTCTCGGGGATGCTCGTGCGGCTGCCGGCGCTCGTGTCGCGGAAGCTGATATGAGCGCCGGGAGTGGTGCGAGCTCGGCGAGTGGCGTGAGCACCGGGGGCGGGGTGAGCACCGCGGGCGGCGCGAGCGGCATGAGCGCCGAGGCTGCCTCGGCCGCCGGTGGCGCCGCCGCCCAGTCGAGCTGGGCCACCACACGCGAGCGCGGGGCGCTCGTCCTCATGCGCCTGATGGTCGTCGGCCTGAAGCTGCTGTGGCGCCCGCTCACGGCGCCGATCGTGCACGTCGTGACCCTGTACTTCTTCGTCTTCGGCCGGCGCGCGCGCGAGGTCTCGCGCGACTACCTGCGGCGCATCGCCCGCGAGTTTCCGGAGAGCGGCCTCGCTCCGAGCCGGCGCTGCGCGTACCGGCACTTCGTCGCCTTCGCGCACGCGATCCTCGACAAGCTCGATGCCTGGTCCGGAAGACTCGAGTATCGCGATATCCTCTTCGAGGACCACGAAGCCAT
>JASHSR010000068.1 GCA_030038645.1 Gammaproteobacteria bacterium | reverse complement strand
GTGCCGGCGCATCTGCCGCGGCCGCTGCCCGCTCGCGACGGACGTTCTTCCTTCTTGGCACAGCGAAGCCGCCGCGCCGCCGTGCTCGTTCCGCCCGCGGTGTGGTCGGACTTCCCCGTGGCAGCGGCGCGCGCATCTTACGCCCGCCGCGCAGGGTCATACACGTTGGCGGCGTCCCGCTCACCTCCGTAGCAAGGTCAATGAGGCCGGTGCTCGCCGTTGCCCACCGGGCGATTGGAAGCATCCCGTGCGGGCAATCGAGGAAGAATCATTCCGCTACTACGCATGCTTCAGCGTAGTACGGCGAAGCCAGGAGAAACGCAGCGCACGGGGAGATGGTGGAGCGGAAGGGGATCGAACCCTCGACCTTCGCATTGCGAACGCGACGCTCTCCCAGCTGAGCTACCGCCCCACGCGAGCCGCCTTCCTCGCAGGAAGGACCGGCGAAGTGGCGCGCGATTCTAGCATCGGCAGCCGGATGGGCAAACCTCGCTGTCGCCTCGTGGCGGCTCCGCCGGCCTTGTCCACCGCGACGGCCAGCACGCGCGAGCCGGCAATGGCGCACGCGGGGAGCCTAGCGAGGGCCAGCCCATAGGCTGTGCGGCGTCCGCGCAGAGGCTATGACACCCTTCCACGACCGACGCTATGATCAACGTCCCTCCTCTACGGAGCCCACGCTCATGCTGCGCCCGGGAGCTCGCGCGCCGGAATTCACGCTGCCCGATCAGGACGGCAAGGCAGTCTCCCTCTCGGCCTTGCTCGGCAGGGGCGTGCTTATCCTCTACTTCTACCCGGCCGATTTCACGCCCGGCTGCACGCGCGAAGCCTGCGCGATCCGGGACATGCACGCCGATATCGAGCAGTCGGGGCTGTCGGTTGCGGGCGTGAGCCCGCAAGGGCCCGAGACCCATCGAGCCTTTCGCGCCAAATACGCCCTGCCCTTCACGCTGCTCTCGGATGCCGATAAATCCGTCGCGCGGCTCTACGGCGTCGTCGGGCCGTTCGGCATGGGCCTGCGACGGGCCACGTTCCTGATCGATGCAGATCACGTCATTCGCGCTGCCGTGCGGGCCGACTTCCGCATCGCGAGGCACGAGAGCTTCATCCGCGCGCAGCTCCCACCCGTGCCGGGCTGACCTGCGGGCGCAACGGAGACACGCGCAACCGACCGGCGCGCAGCGGGCAGGCGACCGCACCGACCGGCGTGCGCGATCAACCGGCGTGTGTAACTGACAGGCGGGCGCACGTGACAGGCGCGCGCAGCCGACCCAAGAAAGCCGCGGCGACCGCCGCGTCGGCGCTCACCAGACGGTCAAGACCACTCGGCGCTCGTGAGGCGCGGTGCGATGCTCCCAAAGATATACGCCCTGCCAAGTTCCGAGGCGCGGCTTGCCGTCCGCGACGGGTAGCACCAGCGAGCTCTGAGTGAGGGCCGCTCGGATGTGCGCCGACATGTCGTCGGGCCCTTCCGCATCGTGCTCGTAGGCCGGGTCGCCGTCGCGCACGAGGCGGCCCATGAAGGCCTCCAGGTCCCGTCGCACGCTCGGGTCCCAGTTCTCGCCGAGGAGCAGCGATGCGCTGGTGTGCGGCAGGAAGACGTTGCAAAGTCCGTGCAGCACCCCGGAGGCGCCGACGACGGCCGCGATCCGTTCTGTTAGATCCGTCAATCCACGGCCAGGCGTGCGCACGGTGATCTCTCTGCGTTCCATCGGCGCTCTTCGACCTCAATAATGTAGCTGCACGACTCCCGCGCTTCCGAGCATCGGCACGCTGACGATGTAGATGTTCCCCTCATCGTCCGCGGCCGCCGGAGCAAGCTTGATGCCGCTCAGCGTCTCGACCAAGCGTTGCGCCGCGCCCGAGATGATCATCACCGTCTGGCCTCGGTGGTCGTCCAGCGCGCGCGCCACGGTCCCGTCCACATCCTGCAGCGGCACGACGATCGGATGGATGCCGAGCCGCGCGGCGAGCGGCGCCGCCGTCTGCTGCGTTCGCCGCGTCCCGGCGATGTAGATGGCCGTGATCCGACCGGCCGGGCCGGCGCCGCCGAAGAGTTGCGCCAGCCGCTCGGCACGCTCCTCCCCTTCGGGGATCAACGGCGCGTCCTGGATGCTGCCGAGCGCGCTTTCGCCGGGCCGCACGACGACGACGGTCGTCGTCGCGGCCGACTGATACACCTCGAAGGCGACGACGATAGCGATCACGAGCACCAGCACGGTCAGCCAGATCGGCGCCAGAAAGGGCCGGCGGCGGCGGCGAGCAATCGCGCTGGTCTCCATGCGATCAGTCCGGTATTGGTGCACCGGCTCCGCGCAGTTCCGGGCCCATGCCCACAGGAACATCCCCCAGGCGAAGGCCACCCAGGCGAGCATAGCAGAGTCGCACCAAGACGGCGGCCGCAATGGCGCCTGCCAGCATCGGCGCGGCGGCGGCGAGGAACAGCTGCCGCAGGGGAAGGCTCATGCCGAGCAGCACCGCGCCGACGAGCGGCCCCACGACGGCGCCGAAGCGGCCGACGCCGAGCGCCCAGCCGACGCCCTTCGAGCGCACCGCGGTGGGATAGAGCAGGCCGGCGGCCGCGTTGTTGCCGAACTGCGCGCCGAGGACGGCGAAACCGGAGGCACCGGCGAGCGGCGCCAGCGCGACGAATGTCGTCGGGACCAGACCGAGCGCCCAGATCGCGGGCGCCGCGGCCGCGAACAGCAGCGCGATCACGACGAAGCCGAAGCGGTCCAGCAGCACGCTCATCAGCAGCCCACCCACGGTTCCGCCGACGTGATAGAGCGTCGCGGCGAGCGCGGCCTTCCCGGCCGGCATGCCGCTGTCGCGGAAGATGAGGGGCAGAAAAGAGTTGAGAAAGTAATTGGACATCAGCGCCGTGCAGAAGCACAGCCACAGCAGCGGCGTGATCCACGCGAGGCCGCCGGAGAAGAGCCTGCGCATTCCCGCGGCGTCGGCAGCCGAATCGGCGGCTGGCGGGGGCATGAATTGGACATCCTGCGCGAGGACCAGATCCCGCCTCATCTTGCGCGCGGTGGCGAGGAGCTGGCGCTCGCATCCGCGAGCGACGCGCCCGAGCCTCTCGAGCCGCTGCGGCGCGACCGCCGCATCGAGCAGCCGGCGGTACCGCTCGGCGCGAAGCGCGAGGAACTTGACCGACTCGGGCAGCGCCCATACCAAACCGACGGCGACGGCGAGCGGCACGACCCCGCCGATGACGAACAGCACCCGCCACCCATACCGCGGCATCAAGCCATAGGCGATGAGGCCGGGGGCGCTGCTGCCGAGCGTGATGCCGACGAACATGAGCGTGATGAGCGTGGCGCGCAGCCGCTTCGGCGCAAGCTCGGAGTTGAGGGCGATGGTGTTCGGCATCAGCCCGCCGAGGCCGATGCCCGTGATGAAACGCAGCCCGATCACCTGATCAATATTGTGCGTCGCGACGACGGCGATCGAGGTCACCCCGTAGACGACGCTTCCGAGGATGATGGCCGTCTTGCGGCCATAGCGATCGCCGATGAACCCGAGGAGCGGCGCGCCGAGCAGGATGCCGAAGAGGCTCGCGCTCGACGCCGGCCCGAACGCCTCCTTCGGCACGTGCCACAGCCTCTCGAGCGCGGGCTGCGCGAAGGAGAGCGCGCCGATGTCGTATCCGTCGGCAAACATGGCGAGAAAGGACCAGATCAGCAGGTTCACGTTGAACCAGCCGATCCTCTGCTCGTCGACGAGACGGTCGATTTGAACGATCTGACTCAAACAGGGGCCCTCTATGCCACCGGCAGCCCAGCGGGAGCGTTCCGCGATTATGCGCAAAGACGGGCCGCCGCGTCCCCCCTCAGGCGTCCGAAGGGCTCGAGCGGCCCGGCTCGCGGCCTGGCTCGCCGCTCGGATCGCGGCGTGGATCGCGGTCCGGCTCGCGGCTCGGATCGTCTCTCGGGGAGATCATTGTCACGAGATTGTCACCTTCCCTCACTCGATCGCCCACGCGAACGTGAACCGCCGCGACGCCTCCGGCGCGCGGTGCACGGACCGTATGCTCCATCTTCATCGCCTCGATGACGAGCAGAGCCTGCCCGGCGGAGACGGTGTCCCCCGGAGCGGCCTGCACGGCGACCACCACGCCCGGCAGCGTCGCGGCCAGGCTCCCGGCGGGCCGGCGGACGGCCTCGGCGGCCGTATCCACATTCTCGATGCGGAACTCGACGTGACGGCCCCCTCGCCAGACATCGACGCACCCCGCGCTGACCAGGGCCCGGGCGGACTCTCCCCCCGACAGTGACCGCAGCTCGAGCAGTGCGCCCCCGGCCGTTCTTCGCCCTTCGATGCCGAGCTCGGGCTCGGGGCCGACGCCCCTTCGCCCGCGGAGGAGCACTTCCACGATCGATCGACTGCGGACTCGAACCTCGGCGGTCCAAGCGTCGCCTCCGGCAGCGAGCCGCACCGCGATCGGCGCGGCCGCGCCCAGGCGAAAGCCGTCGGCCACGGCCCAGGGCGATGGCGATGCGCCCGTTCCCTGCAGGGCGAGCGCCTCGGCCGCTGCGGCAAACGGGGCGAGCGCGCCCTCCTCGGGGCGCGCAATCAAACTCGCGCCGTATCGCGCGATGAATTCCGTGCTCACCGCTGCCGATTGGAACGCTGCGCTCTCGAGAGCGGCGGCCAACCACTCGACGTTCGTCGGCACGCCGGCGATGCGCGTCTCGCCGAGCGCTTCGCGCAGGCGCGCAACGGCCTCGGCGCGTGTCGGGCCGCGCCCAATGATCTTCGCAAGCAGCGAGTCGTAATCGGGAGGCACGAGATCGCCGGTCTCAAACCCGGCATCCACCCGCACGGCCGCGTCCTCGCGCGGCCAGGCCGCGAGCCGCAGCATCCCCGATCCCGGAAGAAAGTCCTTCGCGGGATCCTCTGCGCATACCCGCACCTCGACGGCGTGACCCCGCGCAGCGATGTCCGCTTGCGCGAACGCAAGCGGCTCGCCCGCGGCGATCCGCAGCTGCCACTCCACCAAGTCGAGTCCCGTCACGGCCTCGGTCACCCCATGCTCGACCTGCAGCCGGGTATTCATCTCCATGAAGAAGAACTCCGATCCGTCGAGCAGGAACTCGATGGTGCCGGCGCCGACGTACGCCACCTCGCGCGCGACCGTACACGCCGCCTCGGCCATGGAAACGCGCAGCCGCGCATCGAGACCGGGCGCAGGGGCTTCCTCGATCAGCTTCTGATGCCGCCGCTGCACCGAGCAGTCCCGATCGAGCAGGTGCAAGATCGCCCCGTGGCCGTCCGCGAGAATCTGCACTTCCACATGCCGCGCGGCGGGCAGATAGCGCTCGAGCAGCAGCCGCTCGTCCGCGAAGGCGCTGGCCGCGACGCGGCGCGATGCCTCGAGTGCGGCGCGCAGCTCGGCCGCCTCCCGGACGATCTGCATGCCCTTACCGCCACCGCCGCCGCTCGGCTTGATGATGAGCGGGAACCCGAGCCTGCGCCCGCGGCGCTCGAGCGCGGCGAGCGCCTGGTCCTCGCCCTGGTAACCCGGCAGCACCGGCACACCGGCGCGCCGCATACGCTCCTTCGCCGCGCCCTTCTCGCCCATCGCGGCAATCGCCGCGGGCGAGGGCCCGACGAAGGCAATCCCCGCAGCCGCGCAGGCTGTGGCGAACTGCGCGCTCTCCGACAGGAAGCCGTAACCGGGGTGGATAGCGTCCGCCCCGCACTTCCGCGCGACCTCGAGAATGGCGCGACCGTCGAGATAGCTCCCTCCCGCCGAGGCGGGATCGATCGGCCAACTCTCGTCGGCGAGCCGTACATGGCGCGCGCGCAGATCGGCCTGGGAATAGACCGCGACGACCTCGAGCCCGAGGCGGTGCGCCGTCCGCGCGATACGGCAGGCGATCTCGCCTCGATTGGCAATGAGAAGCTTGCGGAACACCCTATGGCTCGAGCCCCGGCTGGAACGGTGAATCGCGGCGGGGGCTCGAGAAGTCTACCCCTTGCCCCGCATCGCCGGATTGTCCGACAATCCTAAAATGCCGCTCGAGATGAGGCAACCCGCCGCGAGGCGAGGCCAGGCGCAGCCGCCCGACCCCGGCCGCCTTCGCGCGCTGCAAGGCGAGTCACCACACGAGAGAGGCCATGCCGCCGCTTGAGTCCCTCGAGCTCGACTTCGGCCTGGGGCAAACGCTCACGGACGTTCGCGCAGCCGTTCGGCGGCTCGCGCAGGAGAGGATCGCCCCGCTCGCGCAGCGCATCGACCAGTCGAACGAGTTCCCGCGCTTCCTGTGGCCCCTGCTCGGGGAGCAGGGACTGCTCGGCATCACCGTCCCCGAGCGCTGGGGAGGGTCGGGGCTCGGCTATCTGGCGCACGTCCTTGCGATGGAGGAGATCTCGCGAGCATCGGGCTCCGTGGGCCTCTCGTACGGAGCGCACTCGAACCTCTGCGTCAATCAGCTGCGGCTCAACGGCTCCGACGCGCAGCGCGAGCGGTACCTGCCGAAGCTGGTGACGGGCGAGCACGTCGGGGCGCTCGCCATGTCGGAGCCCTCCTCGGGCTCGGACGTGCTCTCCATGCAGACGCACGCGCAGCGCCGCGGCGATCGGTACGTCCTCAACGGACGCAAGATGTGGATCACGAACGGGCCCGATGCGGATGTCCTCGTCGTCTATGCCAAGACGGATCCCGCGGCGGGCCCCCGCGGCGTCACGGCGTTCATCATCGAGCGGGACTTCAAAGGCTTCTCGACGGCCCAGAAGCTCGACAAGCTCGGCATGCGCGGCTCGAGCACCTGCGAGCTCGTGCTCGAGGACTGCGAGGTGCCGGCCGAGAACGTGCTCGGGCGGGAGAACGGCGGGACGCGCGTGCTGATGAGCGGGCTCGACTTCGAGCGCGTCGTGCTGGCCGGCGGGCCGCTCGGGCTCGCGGCCGCCGCGCTCGATCTCGCGCTGCCCTATGCTCGCGAGCGCCGCCAGTTCGGGCAGCCGATCGGCAGCTTCGAGCTGATCCAGGCGAAGCTCGCCGACCTGTACACGGCGCTCAACGCGAGCCGCGGCTACGTGTACGCCGCGGCGCGCGCCTGCGACGAGGGCCGGATCGCTCGCCGGGACGCCGCCGGATGCATTCTTTTCGCCGCCGAGCATGCGACGCGCGCCGCGCTCGAGGCGATCCAGATCCTCGGGGGGAACGGCTACATCAACGATTATCCGGCGGGGCGCCTGCTGCGCGATGCGAAGCTCTACGAGATCGGCGCGGGAACGCAGGAGATCCGCCGGATGCTGATCGGCCGCGAGCTGGTGGAGCCCCGCGGCGCGGGCGGGGAGCCTGCCGCTTGAGCGCGGAGCCCGCCGCGCGCGGCTCGAGCGTCGAGTTCGCGCCGATTCGCGCGGAGCCGGCATACCGGAAGGTAGCCGACGCCCTGCGCGACCGCATCCTCGACCGCACGCTGCGCGAGGGCGACCGCCTCCCGCCGGAGACCGAGCTCGCGCGCCAGTTCGGTGTGCACCGCTCGACGGTCCGGGAAGCGCTGCGCGAGCTGCAGTCGAGCGGACTTCTCGTACGTCGTGCCGGCTCCAAGCGCTTCGCGGTGACGCGTCCGGCACCGGGCGTCGTCGCCGAGGGGGTGAGCCGTGCGCTCGCCTTGCACGAAGTCACCTATCTCGACGTTTGGGAGGCGCTCAACATCCTCGAGCCCCCGATCGCCGAATCCGCCGCCCGCCGGCGCACGCGCAAGAGCCTCGAGCGCGTTGGCGCCGCCGCGCAGCGCTTCGCCGCCGACCACGCGGATGCGGCGCTCGCGGTCCGCCACGTCGCGGCGTTCTTCCGCGCCGTCGGCGAGGCGACCCGCAACCCCGTGCTGATGCTCGCGCAGGAGCCGCTGCTGCAGCTGCTCGAGCCCTCGCTCCGGGCGATGATCGACCGAGTGCCCCAGGCGCGCACGCGCATCGCCGCCGCCCAGCGCCGCATCCGAGAGGCGCTCGAGCGGGGCGATGCGGCCGAAGCGCGCGAGTGGATGATCCGGCACGTCCGCGATTTCCGGCGCGGCCACGAGCTCGCGGGCCTCGCCGTCACCGCCGCGGCGAGCCACCTCGCAAGGCACCCCGGCCCCCTGTCCTCGACGCAAGACCGATGACAGGGGGTCCGCAACTCGTCGATACCGCGCACTCAATGTGCGCGGATCAGTCCGGCCGCAACCGATATCCGAGGCCCGGCTCCGTGACCAGATAGGCGGGCCGATGCGGGTCCGGCTCGAGCTTCGCCCGCAGGTTCTTGATGCAAACCCGCAGGCTCCGCGTGTCGCCGCGATGCTGCGGGCCCCACACCTCGCGCACGAGCTGATCCTGCGTCACGATGAATCCCGCATGGCGCGCGAGACACTCGAGCACGCGATACTCGAGCGGAGTGAGATGGATCTCGGCCCCGGCCTTGCGCGCCGTGCGGCGCGTCAGATCGATGCGCGCGTCGGCGAATGCGAGCTCCTGCGGGGCCTCGGCGCTTCGCACGTTGCGCCGCAGGGCCGCCCGCACCCGCGCGAGAAGCTCCGGAGCGCTGAACGGCTTGGTGACGTAGTCGTCCGCCCCGGCATCGAGCGCCGCGATCTTCTGCTCCTCCCGGGTGCGCGCGGAAAGGACGATGATCGGCACGGGAGACCAGTGGCGCACGCGCCGAATGACGGCCAGACCGTCCCCGTCGGGCAGTCCCAAGTCGACGAGCAGCAGATCGGGCTTGTGGGCGCGAGCCTCGATCTCGGCCCGCTCGGCCGTCGCGGCCTCGACGAGCCTGAAGCGCTCCGCCTGCAGGAGCGCCCGCAGCACCTCGCGAATGACGGCGTCGTCCTCCACGACGAGAATCTGATGCATCGCCTGCGTC
>JASHSR010000067.1 GCA_030038645.1 Gammaproteobacteria bacterium | reverse complement strand
ATCCCGCTGTTCTGGCTCGCGCTGCTCTGCGCCGGGATCTTCGGCCGGGTGGTGGCGCTCGGCTGGCTGGGCGGGCGCATCGCGCGCGGCGTGCACGGCGGGCTTGCCCACCCGCTGCTGCACGTGCTGATCGGCGGGCTGCTGGCGCTCGTGCTGTACACGGTTCCCGTGCTCGGCTTCCTCGTCTACGCGGCGATCGGTTTCATCGGCTTCGGCGCCGTGATGTACACGTTGCTCATCGCCCTTCGCTCCAGGCGCGGCGCGGCGCCTCAGGCCGGTGCGTCGATTGGCGCCGAGCCGGGTCCTGAGCCGGGTCCTGAGCCGGGCCCCGCGCCGAGTCCCGAGACTGCGACCGGCGCCGCGGCGCGCGCCGCGACCGCTGCTCCCACCGACTGGACGACGCTGCCGCGCGCGGGCTTTTGGATTCGCATCGCGGCGTTACTGATCGACGTGGTGCTCGTCGGCTTCGTGCTGAGACTGATCGGTCATCGCGGCCTCCCCGGTACGCTGCTGGTGCTCGCCGGATACGGCGCGGTCATGTGGCGGCTGCGGGGGACGACCGTGGGCGGAATCATCTGCAATCTGCGCGTCGCGCGCATCGACGGCCAGCCGATCAGCTGGGAGACCGCGGTGCTGCGTGCCCTCGGCTGCTTCCTGTCGCTCGTGGCCGCGGGGCTCGGTTTCTTCTGGATCGCGTTCGATCCCGAGCGCCAGGCTTGGCACGACAAGATCGCCGGCACCGTGGTGGTGCTCGCGCCGAAGGCCGGCGGACGCATGTGATCGCGGCGCTGCAGCCGGATGAGGCGATCCGGGCGTGAGATCACTCCGCCCTTAGCCTGGTTTATTCGTTCTCAGCGTCGAGCGGAACTAGGCGGGCACTGCTTCAAGGATCCACTGGAAGCTCTCGGTGCGCACGACGCGCTCGAGGTGCCACCCGCTCGCATCGAGAAGCTTTTCGTGCTCACTGCGCGTTCGCTCCCGCCCCATGCTGAACGCCAGCAACGCGAAGTCCATGAACCTCGCCCACGGGGGCAGGTAGCCCTGCCGCGCGGACTGTGTGTTCTGCAGCAACAGCAGCTCGATGAGCAGCAGCTTGGCTTGCGGAGGCGCCGCACTGCGAATGTTCCGCAGGATCATGAGGACGTGCTCGTCATCCCAGTCGTGAATCACCTGCATCAGGAAGTAGGCCTCTGCACGCGGCAGGGAATCCTTGAAGAAGTCGCCGCCGACCGCGCTCATGCGATTCCCGAGCCGCTCCCGCGCCGATTCGACCACGGCGGGCTGATCGAAAAGGGTGCCGGTCGCCTCGGGCACCTGGTCGAGCACGGTCCGCAGCAAGTACCCCTGGCCACCGCCGATATCGGCGAACGACCGGAACTGCGAGAAATCGTAAGCACTCAGCAGGGCTGCCACATCGCCCCGCGTCTTGGAGGACATCGCCTCGTCGAAGATCTGCGCGCGGTTTGGGCTGGCGCTCAGCCATTCCCAGACACCTCCGGGCACGATGGCCTCGGCTGCTGGACGCCCGGTCTGCATCGAATGATCGAGCGCTCCGAACAGCGTCCAGGCAGGGCCAACGAGGCGCATCGAGCCTCGCAGCGATTGCGGGTGATCGCTGCGCAGGAGGCGCGATCGAACCGTGTGGTGGAATTGGCCTGCTCCCACCTCCTCGAAAACGCCGAAGGTCGTCGCGTAGCGCATGACGCGAACGAGCGCGTTGGCGTTCACGCCGGTTCTCGCGGCCACCTCCGCGGCGGTCGCGGGAACCTCATCGAGTGCATCGGCGATCCCGAAGTCCGCAATCAGCTGCGCACATTTTGTGATGCCCATCGCCTCGATGAGGCCGCAGAACCCATTGAGCTCGCCCTGGTCTACCGGCGCAGTCAAGGACGACGAAGAGAGCGCAAGCGGCGTTGACATGACTCATCCCCATTCGAGTTGGCGTTGATTGTGGACTCAGGTCGGCCCATTCTAGCCAACGGGCTCGCTACCGGACAACCCACGCCAAACCTCCGACGGCGGCGTACATGATCGGGCGAGACCAGGGGAACACTCGCGCGGAATGCGAGGCGGGAGAATCAGCCGCCGAGGATCTTCTCGTTCGTTCTCGCGACCCCCTCCTTCGCGTCCTCGGCTAGCCTTAGACACCACCCTGACCCCGCCCCAACCCGGGGAACCACAAGAACTGCCAAGAACCAGTCGATCGGTCTGGTGCGGCGCCGCGAACGGCTGCGGCGGTGTCCCGGATGACGCGCTGGGCCGGAGGTCCGAGTGCTGGCCGCTGGCGTCCGCGGCCGCTCCTCCCCCGGGGGGCCAGCTCCGCCGCTGGCCGCAGCCCCACCCCGTCTTCCGTGAGACGCCCGGTAAAGTGCGGGTGCTGCTCAGTGCGTAGGATTGCCTGTTTCCGCCGTCCGCTCGCTTGAGAACCTCGAGACGTAAAACTACGGCCTGCACGAAGCGGTAACGAGGAGAACTCGATGAAAATGAAGCAGGCGTGGATCGGTGCGACGCTCGCTGCACTCGCGTTCGTGTGTGTGCGGCCGGCGGCCGCACAGATCGGAATCGTCACGGTGACGGGCGGGCGCGTGGAAGGCGTCACGGCCGACGGCGTCACCTCGTTCAAGGGCATCCCGTTCGCGGCACCGCCGGTGGGGAACCTCCGCTGGCGGCCCCCGCAGCCGGTCAGACCGTGGAGCGGCGTCAAGAGAGCAGACGACTTCGCTCCGAGCTGCATGCAGGATCCGAGCACGCTGAAGCTCTTAGGCGCACCGCCCGCGATGAGCGAGGATTGCCTGTACCTCAACGTGTGGACACCTGCAAAGTCCGC
>JASHSR010000066.1 GCA_030038645.1 Gammaproteobacteria bacterium | reverse complement strand
GGGACGAGCACTGCGGCTTGAAGCTCACCTTCACCGACCCGACGACCGGCGCCTCACCCATCCCCACGATGGGCCTCTATGTGCAGCTCCTTCCGGAGGGCTTCCGGGGGCCGCGCTACCGCTCGACGGACGGAGCCGTGTTCACGGTCCTCTCGGGTCGCGGCCGAGTCGAGCTGACCGGGCGGGCCGAGACGGCGGCGGAGACCGAGCTGACCGGCCGGGCTGCGCAGACTGGGCAGGCCGAGACGGCGAGCCGGTCCTGGGCGGTCGAGCCCAACGACATCTTCGTCGTCCCGGGGTGGACGTGGTATTCCCTCAGCGCCGATCGCGACCTGGTGCTGTTCAGCTTCTCCGACCGCTCGTTGCAGGAGTACCTCGGCCTCTGGCGCGAGCAGCGCGGCTGAAGGCCTCGCGCAAGGGGCGCTATTGCGGCCCCGAGCTCGCACCCGCTCCAGGGCGCACCGGGCTCCATTGCGAGCCGGCCCGCGCACGAAGGAGCGCTCAGGCCGCGGCGCGGCGGGCTCCCGCACCCTCGAGCGCCGCCGAGAGCACATCGTCTATCCGCTCGGCCCACACGAACTGCAGGCGCTGCCGCGTGCTCTCGGGGATGTCGTCGTAGTCGCGCCGGTTGCGCGCCGGCAGGATGACCGTGCGGATGCCGGCCCGCGCCGCGGCGACGGTCTTCTCCTTGATGCCGCCGACCGGGAGCACCAGGCCGCGCAGGCTGATCTCGCCCGTCATCGCGACATCGCTGCGCACTGTCCTGCCGGAGAGTAAGGAGGCGAGCGAGGTGAAGATGGCGACGCCCGCGCTCGGACCGTCCTTCGGGATGGCGCCCGCGGGGACATGGATGTGCAGGTCGATCTTGTCGAAGCCCGAGGGGTCGACGCCGAGACGCTCCGCCTGGCCCTTGACGAGCGTGACGGCCGCCTGCGCGCTTTCTTTCATGACATCGCCGAGCTGTCCCGTCAGGATCAGCCGCCCGCTGCCCGGCACGCGGCTCGACTCGATGAAGAGGATGTCGCCACCGACCGGCGTCCAGGCGAGGCCGGTCGCGACCCCCGGGACGCTCGTCCGCATGGCGATCTCGCCGTGATAGCGGGGCGCGCCGAGAATGCGCAAGACGTCATCCGGCGCGATTTCCGCAGACCCCTCATGTCCCGAGGCGACCCCCACCGCGATGGAGCGCAGCACGGCGCCGATCTGCCGCTCGAGGCTCCTCACGCCGGACTCGCGCGTGTAGTCCGCGATGATCCTCCTTAAGACCTCGTCGCTGAGCCGTACCTCGCTCGAGGCGAGGCCGTTCGCCGCGAGCTGCCGAGGCGCGAGGTAGCGCCGCGCGATCTCGAGCTTCTCCTCTTCCGTGTATCCCGTGAGCTCGATGAGCTCCATCCGGTCGCGCAGGGGAGCCGGGATGCCGTCGAGCACGTTCGCGGTGCAGATGAAAAGGACTTGGCTCAAATCGAACGGCAGTCCGATGTAGTTGTCCCGGAACGTCGAGTTCTGCTCCGGGTCGAGCACCTCGAGCAGCGCCGAGTACGGATCGCCCTGGATGCTCGCGCTCAGCTTGTCGACTTCGTCGAGCATCAGGACGGGATTGCGCGTTCCGGCCCGGCGCAGCGCCTGGATGATGTTGCCCGGCAGCGCACCGAGATAGGTTCGGCGGTGGCCGCGGATCTCGGCTTCGTCGTGCACGCCCCCGAGGCTCACCCGGACGAACTTCAGCCCGAGCGCCCGCGCGATGCTCTGGCCGAGCGAGGTCTTGCCGACTCCGGGCGGCCCGACGAAGCACAGGATGGGGCTGCGGCCCTGCGGATTGAGCTTGCGGACGGCGAGGAACTCGAGGATGCGCCGCTTCACCTTCTCGAGGCCGAAGTGGTCCGCATCGAGCACCCGGCGGGCGCTCTCGATGTCGAGGCTCTCCGGATCGAGCTTCGACCACGGGAGCGCCACCAGCCAGTCGAGATAGGTCCGCACCATCGAGTGCTCGCCGCCGCCTTCCGGCATGCGCTCGAGCCGGTGCAGCTCGCGCAGCGCCTGCTCCTTCGCCTCATCCGGCATGCCCGCACGCTCGATCGCCTCGGTGAGCTCCTTCACCTCGAGGGAGGCGCCCTCCGACTCCTCCTCGCCGAGCTCCCGGCGGATCTGGCGGAGCTGCTCGCGCAGCACCGCCTGCTTCTGGCGCTCGTTGAGCGCCTCGCGCGTCTTCTCGCCGATCTCGCGCGAGAGCTTGAGGACCTCGATGCGCTTCGAGAGAGCCCCGATCACCCGATCGAGGCGCGCGCCGAGGTCGAGCGTCTCGAGGATCGCTTGCTTGTCGGTCGAGTCCGCGTCCGTCACGCTGATCACGAGGTCCGCGAGCTGCCCGGGCGCCTTGACGGCCTGGATCGTGCTCACGAGCTCGACGGGCGTTTGCGGAAGGAGCTGCAGGGCCTCGATCGCGCGATCGCGCAGGTACAGCGCGCGCGCCTCCACCTCGCGGCTCACCTCTTCCGAGTCGCTGAGCAGCGTGACGCGGGCCTTCAGGACGGGATCGCTCGAGAGGAACTCGCGCACCTCGAAGCGCTGCTCGCCCTGGCAGATGAGATGGTGCACGCCGTCCGCCGCCGTGACGAAACGGACGACGCTCGCGACGGTGCCCACCCGATAGAGGTCGTCGGGACCCGGGTCCTCGACGGAGGTGTTCCTCTGCAGCAGGAAGCCGATGCGGCTGCGGGTCCGCACCGCCTCTTGCGCCGCCGCGGTCGAGCGCGGCCGGTTGACGGCGATCGGGAGGACGACGCCGGGAAACACGACAACGTCTCGCACCGGCAGAATCAGGAGCTCGACAGTCTCTTCGGCCATCGCCTACTCCTTTGACAATCTGAGCATCAGGCAGCCTTCGGCCATGCGGCGCTCGACGACGACGTATCGTCCGCCCGCGAGCTCGAGCTGGCGCTCGAAGCGCCCGTAGGGAATCTCGAGGCGCCGGACCCGCAAGGTCGCGAGCTCCGCGGGCAGCGAGCGCTCCGCGCTGATGACGAGCCCGTTCGCCGCGATGTGGACCGTGACGCTCTCCGGACGGACTCCGGGCAGGGCGACGGAGACGACGATCTCCGCCTCACTCTCGAAGACATCGGCCGGGGGCTCCCACAAGGGCTGGGCGGAGCGAGCGCCGCTCAGGCCGCAGAACTGGCGATGCCGCCGCTCGGCCTGCTCGAGGGCGCTCAGCGCCTCGTCCCACATCCAGGCAATGCGATTGATCGACCTCACGGGCCACCCCTTAAGTCAGAGCCATCGGGAGTGATATGGGCGCGCCCGCGCGCTTGCAAGACGCAGCGCGACAGACGCGAGGAGGATGGCCGCTGGCGACGCCGGCAGCCGCTGAGAGAAAGGGGGATGGCCTCAACCGCTCGGACGGGCGCCGGTCTCGGCCCCCGTCGCGCCGCTCGGGCGGGCGGACTCGCTCACCGCCGCCGGCTCGCCGGGCGAGGAGCACGTGGTGAAGGGCGTCTCGTGGTAGAGAAACCAGTCTACGCATCCATAGACGGCATCCGGATCGGCGCCGGTCACATCACGGAGCGTGCGCCCCATACCGAGCGCTGGTCGAAGTGAAATCACGCCGGTCCACTGCATGAGCCACCTCCCGTCCCGGCCTCCGCCGGGCATCGCCGCGCGGCAGCATGACACCGCGGGGCGTCGCTGTCCATGGCAAGTCGAGGTGTGAGGCGGCGGACGCGCGCTGCGTGATGCGGCGATCGCGGTCGGCGCCGCGGTGGTCGCGCGCTCCTCGCCGCGGCGGACCTATTTGCGCTGCTCCTCGAGCCAGCGTTGCAGCTGGTCGAACGGGTCGGCGAACTTGCGAACGCCTTCGTCCTCGAGCTGCTGCGTCACCTTTCCGAGATCGATGCCGAGCGTCGCGAGCTCGCGCATGACTCGCGCCGCCTCTTCTCGGAACGAGGCGAGCCCGGCTCCGCCCTTGCCGTGATCGCGGTAGGCGGACAGCGTCTCGAGCGGCAGGGTGTTGACGGTCTCGGCGGCAATGAGGTCCTCGACGTATTTCACGTCGCTGTAGCGGGCATCCTTCGTGGACGTCGAGGCCCAGAGAAGCCGTTGCGGGTGGGCGCCGCGCCGCGAGAGATCACGCCAGCGCTCGGACGCGACGATCTCGCGGTACAGGTCGTAGGCCCTGGCGGCGAGCGCCGTCGCGGTTCGCCCGCGCAGGGCTCGCGCCTCGCCGCGGCCCTGGCCCGCGTGCTCGTCGAGCAGCCGATCCACCAGCGTATCGATGCGGCTCAGGAAGAAGCTCGCGACCGAGGCGATGTGGCGAACGTCGCCCCCGCGCTGCGCACGCTGCTCGAGTCCGCCGAGATAGGCGTCGGCCACCTGCCGGTAGCGCTCCGGCGAGAACAGCAGCGTCACATTCACGTTGACGCCCTCGGCGATGAGGGAGCGGATCGCGGCGAGCCCGGCTGCGGTGCCGGGCACTTTGATCATGACGTTGTCGCGCTCGAGCCGGCCCCAGAGCCGGCGCGCTTCCGCCACGGTTCCCTGAGTGTCGTGCGCGAGGTGAGGCGAGACCTCGAGGCTCGCGAAGCCGTCGGCGCCCTCGGTGCGCTGGTGCACGGGCCCGAACACATCCGCCGCGCGCTGGATGTCATCGAGTACGATCGCCTCGTAGAGCTCGGTGCCGCGCGCGACCTTCGACATCAGCTCCGCGACCGCGGGCCGATACTCGGCGTGGTTCATGATCGCGTTCGCGAAGATCGCGGGATTCGAGGTGAGGCCGCAAAGGCCGTCCGTCTCGATCATGCGCGCGAGGGTGCCGTCCATCAGCATCCGCCGGTGAATGTCGTCGAGCCACACGCTCTGCCCGCGCGCGCGCAGCCTCAGCAATGGATTCCCGTCCATACTCGCCTCTACTTTGCCTTGCACAGCCGATCGGAGCAAATCTTGCGCCCGGCTCCCGAGGGGGCCACTCTCGCCTGCGGCTTCAATCACGCTCGGATCCGCTCATGC
>JASHSR010000005.1 GCA_030038645.1 Gammaproteobacteria bacterium | reverse complement strand
GACGCTGGTCGAGGCGATCGCGTTGGTGTTCCTGGTGATGCTCCTGTTCCTGCAGAACATCCGCGCTACGCTGATCCCCTCGATCGCGGTACCGGTGGTGCTGCTCGGCACCTTTGGCGTGCTGAGCGTCGCCGGCTACTCGATCAACATGCTCACCATGTTCGCAGTGGTGCTCGCCATAGGCCTGCTGGTCGACGACGCCATCGTGGTGGTCGAGAACGTCGAGCGGCTGATGGCCGAGGAAGGACTGTCGCCCAAGGAGGCGACGCGGCGCTCGATGAATCAGATCACCGGCGCGCTGATTGGCATCGCCACGGTACTGTCGGCGGTGTTCATCCCCATGGCGTTTTTATCCGGCTCCACGGGGATCATCTATCGGCAGTTCTCGATCACGATCGTCTCGGCGATGATTTTGTCGGTCATTGTGGCGATCATCGTGAGCCCCGCGCTGTGCGCGACGCTGATCAAGCCGGTGGGGAAGGGCGAGCACCACGGCCAGCGCGGCTTCTTCCGCTGGTTCAACCGCGCCTTCGACGGCGGCAACCGGCGCTACCAGAGCGCGGTGAGCCGCATCGTGCGCCGGCCGGGGCGTTACCTGGTGATCTATGCGGCGCTCGCCTCGCTCATGGCGCTGCTGTTCTTCCGCCTGCCGACCGCTTATCTGCCCGACGAGGACCAAGGCGCCCTCATGCTGCTGGTGCAGGGCCCGGTGAACGCGAGCCTCGAGCGGACGGAGCAGGCGCTCGCGAAGGTGCGCGATTATTTCCTCACGCACGAGCGCAAGGCCGTGCGCTCGGTCTTCGGGATCTCCGGCTACAACTTCTCCGGGCGCGGCCCCAACTCCGGCATGGGCTTCGTGATGCTCAAGGACTGGAGCGAGCGTCCCGGCAAGAACGAGAGCGCGCAGGCCATTCAGCTGCGCGCCAACCGCGCGCTCTTCGGGCTGCAGGATGCGACGGTGTTCGCGGTGGCGCCGGCCGTGGTCACGCAGCTCGGCCAGGCCTCGGGTTTCGATTTCTTCCTCAAGGACGACGAGGGCCGAGGCCATACAGCGCTGATCGCCGCGCGCAACGAGCTGCTCGCCCTCGCCGCGAGGGATCCGCGGCTCGCCAACGTCCGCCCCACCGGCGAGGAGGATGCGCCGCAGTTCCGCGTCGACATCGACGCGCAGAAAGCGGCCGCGCTCGGCGTGTCCGTCGCGGCCGTGAACGATACGCTGTCGCTCGCCTGGGGCGGCCGCTACATCGACGACTTCATCGACCGCGGCCGCGTCAAGCATGTGTTGATCGAGGCCGACGCGCCCTTCCGCATGCAGCCCGCGGACTTCGGCCGCTGGTACGTGCGCAACGCCGCAGGCTCCATGGTCTCGCTCGCCTCCCTCGTCACCTCGCACTGGACCTACGGCCCGCCGGAGCTGGTGCGCTTCAACGAGACGCCGGCCGTGGAGATCAACGGCGAGGCCGCCCCCGGGACGAGCTCCGGCACCGCGATGGAGGAGATCGAGAAACTCGTCGCGAAGCTGCCGCAGGGCTACTCGGTCGATTGGGCGGGCGAGTCCTACCAGGAGCAGGCCGCGGGCGAGCAGCTGCCGCTACTCTATGGACTGTCGCTCGCCGTCGTGTTCCTGTGCCTCGCGGCGCTCTACGAGAGCTGGTCGATTCCGACCGCCATCATCATGGCCGTGCCGCTCGGCGTGATCGGCGCGGTGGTCGCGACGGCGCTGCGGGGCCTGCAGCGCGACATCTACTTCCAGGTCGCGATGCTGACGACCATCGGACTCTCCTGCAAGAACGCGATCCTGATCATCGAGTTCGCGAAGGAGTACGTGGAGAGCGGCCTCGGCGTCATCGAGGCGACGCTGCACGCGGTGCGCGACCGCCTGCGCCCGATACTCATGACGTCGATCGCCTTCGGCCTCGGGGTGCTGCCGCTTGCGGTAGCGACGGGCGCCAGCGCCGGCGCACAGCACGCGATCGGCACGGGCGTGGTCGGCGGCATGCTCGCCGGCACCTTCCTCGGCATCTTCTTCATCCCGGTGTTCTTCGTGGTCGTGCAGCGCGTGTTTCACAGCCTGCGTGAGAGCTCGGCGCCCGGCCGCGAGCTGCCGACCGGCGGTGGCGCCGTCGGGCTCGCGGCGCAACGGGAGGAGCGCGATGGCTAATCCACGGGCGCGCACGTGCCTCCTCGCAGCACTCGCGTGTCTGCTCGGCGCCTGCACGCTCGAGCCGCGCTACCGCGCTCCGCCGCTGCCGGTGCCGGCGCAGTGGCCGATTCCACCGACCACGGCGGCGGCCGAGGCCCCGGAGGGCGCGGCGGCGACCGCGCTCGAGAGCCTGCCGGGGCCGACGCCCAACTCGGGAGTCATCGGGGGCACCCGACGCGCGGTGGACATCGGGTGGCGGGATTTCTTCGCCGATCCGCACCTGCAGCGGATCATCGCCTCGGCGCTCGCCAACAACCGCGATCTGCGCGTGGCGGTGCTCGACATTCAGCTCGCGCGCTCCGAGTACCTCGTGCAGCGCGCGAACAGCCTGCCGCAGATCGATGCGAGCGCGAGCTACACCAAGGAGAAGCTGCCGCCCGCGGAGTTCGGCTTCCCGATCACGGCAGCGTACTACGAGGTCGGTGTCGCGCTCTCCTCGTTCGAGCTCGATCTGTTCGGCCACGTGCGCAGCCTCAACCACGCAGCGCTGCAGCAATATCTCGCGCAGACGCAAGCCCGCCGCAGCGCGCAGCTCAGTCTGATCGCCGAGGTCGCCCAGGCCTACCTCACGCTGGTCTCGGACCGCGAGCTGCTGAAGCTCGCCGAGGATACTCTGAGGAGCCAGCTCGCCTCGTACGGCATCACCGTCAAGGAGCACCAGCACGGTCAGGTTTCGGGGCTCGACGTCGCGCAGGCGGAGACGACGGTGGACTCGGCCCGCTCGGACGTGGCGCGGTACGAGGGCAACATCGCCGAGGACATCGATGCGCTCAATCTGCTGGCGGGCGCTTCGGTCGACACCTCGAAGCTTCCCGACGCGCTCGATGACCGCACCTTCGGCATCGCGGCGCTTCCCGCGGAGCTCCCCTCCACGGTGCTGCTCCGCCGGCCCGACGTGCTCGAGGCCGAGCATACCCTGCGCGCCGCGAACGCCGACATCGGCGCGGCGCGCGCAGCGTTCTTTCCGGCCATCGATCTGACGGGCAACGCCGGGACGATCAGTCCGCAGTTCTCGAGCCTGTTCGGTCCGGGCACCGGCACATGGATGTACTCCCCGCAGGTGAGCTTGCCGCTCTTTCACGGCGGCCAGCTGGTCGGCAGCCTCGCCGAGGCCAAGGTCAACCGCGCGATCGCGCTCGCACAGTACGAGAAGGCGATCCAGACCGCCTTCCGCGAGGTCGCCGACGCGCTCGCGCTGACCGGCACGCTCGAGCGCGAGCGGGAGGCCCAGGAGGCGCTCGTCGGCGCCACGGGCCGCGCGTACGAGCTCTCGCAGCAGCGCTACAAGGCCGGCCGCGACAGCTACCTCGACGTGCTCGACTCGCAACGCAGCTACTACTCGGCTCAACAGAGCCTGATCGCCACCGAGCTCGCGCAGCAGGACAATCGCGTCACGCTGTACAAGGCGCTCGGAGGCGGCTGGCAGGAGCGCTCCCCATGAGCATCGATACCAGGCGGGCGCGGGACACTCGCTCGCCGCCGACCCCTGCGCCTGCCAGGCGCTCCGTCGCACGAGCGGCGCGCTCCGCCACGCTTGCGGAGCACTCCGTCGCACGCAGCGAGCGCTCCGCGACGCTTGCCGGGCGCTTCACTGCACGCGCTGAGCGCTCCGTTGCGCGCGCCGGCCGCTCCGGCACACGCGCCGAGCGTTCCGTCGTGCACGCCGGGCGCGCGGGCACACGCGCCGAGCGCCAGCGCCTGCGCATCCTCGACGCCGCCGAGCGCTGCTTCATCGAGCGCGGCTTCCACGCCGCGAGCATGGCGCACATCGCGGCGACCGCTCGCATGAGCCCCGGACTGATCTACCGGTACTTCGGCGCCAAGAACGACATCGTGCGGGCCATCGTCGCGCGCCACCTGGAAACCGACAGTTGCCCGGCGATGCAGCGCCTGAACACCGGCGAGGATTTCTGCGCCCGCATGCTCGAGGCGTTCGAGTGCTGGCGCCGCCGCGACGACCCGAGCATGAACGCCGCACTCATCCTCGAGCTGACGGCGGAGGCGGCTCGCGACCCGGAGATCCTGCAGATCGTGCGCAGCAAGGATCAGGCGGTCAGCAAGGACCTGACGGTGGCCGTTCAGCGTGCCGCTCAGGAGCAGGGCACGCGCCTCTCCCGCGAGGCGGCCTCGGTGCGGGCGGTGGTGCTTCAGTGTCTCTTCGAGGGTCTCGCCTGCCGCGTGGTGCGCAACCCGAGTCTGAGCGCAACGGCCCTGCGGCCGCTGCTCGGCAAGGTGATCGCCGCGCTGCTCGGCTGACCGTGCCGATCGATATGGTAGGATCGCGACGGTGGAGCCGCGGTGACTTCGGCGGCGGCTCCGTGCAGTGCCAGCCCGAGTCTCACCCTCTCCGAGTCCATGGTGGTCCGCATCGGCTACTCCGCGACGACCAGTCGTGAACCCCGTCAGGCCCGGAAGGGAGCAGCGGCAGCGATGACGTCGGGTGCCGGAGCACGGCTGGTGCGGACTGCCTCCCGGAGGCAATCCGCATGACGTACGTCGCGCTGGCGCGCAAGTGGCGCCCGAGGCGGTTCGCCGAGATGGTCGGGCAGGAGCACGTGCGCCAGGCGCTCGCGAACGCGCTCGAGACCAATCGAGTCCATCACGCGTTCCTCTTCACCGGGACCCGGGGCGTCGGCAAGACGACCGTCGCCCGCATCCTCGCGAAATGCCTCAACTGCGAGAAGGGGGTGAGCGCCGAGCCCTGCGGCGAGTGCGGCAGCTGCCGCGAGATCGACGAGGGCCGATTCGTCGACCTGGTGGAGGTGGACGCCGCATCCCGCACCAAGGTCGATGACACCCGCGAGCTGCTCGACAACGTGCAGTACGCGCCGACGCGAGGCCGCTACAAGGTGTACCTCATCGACGAGGTGCACATGCTCTCGGCGAACTCGTTCAACGCGCTGCTCAAGACGCTCGAGGAGCCCCCGCCGCACGTGAAGTTCCTGCTCGCGACGACCGATCCGCAGAAGCTGCCGGTGACGGTGCTCTCGCGCTGCCTGCAGTTCAATCTCAAGCGCCTGCCCGTTGCGCTCATTACCGCGCGAATGCAGAAGATCCTCGAGGCGGAGGGCATCGCGTACGAGCCGGCCGCCGTCCGACTCGTCGCGCAGGCCGCGGACGGCAGCGTGCGCGACGGGCTCTCGCTGCTCGATCAGCTGATCGCGTTCGGCGGCGGGAAAGTGGGCGAGTCCGAGGCGCGCGCCATGCTCGGCACGGTCTCGCGCGACCACGTCGTGCGGCTCGCCGAGCGGCTGCTCGCGCCCGACGCGGCGGAGCTGATGCGTGAAGTCCAGGCTCTGGATGAGTGGGCGCCGGATCACGCGCAGCTGCTCGATGATCTCGCCGGGCTGCTCACGCGCGTTGCGCTCAAGCAGGTGGCGCCCGATCTGGAAGGGGACGGGCTCTACCCGCCCGAGACGCTCGAGCGGCTCGCGAGGGGCCTCGCGCCGGCGGACGTGCAGCTTTATTACCAAGTCGCGATCCTCGGCCGGCGGGACTTGCCGCTCGCGCCCGACCCGCGCACGGGATTCGAGATGACGCTGCTGCGCATGGTCGCGTTTCGTCCCGCCGGCCACGCCGAGCCTGCGCGGTCCGCGGGCGATGCCCCGGCCCCGCCTGCGCGGACGGCTGGAGCAGCTCGGTCGAGCGCGCCACGTGCGGCGGCTGCGCCGGGGGTGGCGAATGCGCCGGG